>CBFDAN010000077.1:0-7699 GCA_965602815.1 uncultured bacterium | reverse complement strand
GCTTCGACGCAGATGGGTCACATCGCCGACATGGTGACGGCGACGAAGCGGGTGAAGTCACCGCTCCAGATCGAACTCGACGGATTGACGAAGGTTTTCGGACTCCTGGCGTGGGGCGCGGTCGCGGTGATCGCCGTCGTCGGCATCGCACGCGGTCAAGACACCGAGACCCTGATCCTGCTCTGCATCACGACGGCAATCTCTGCGATACCAACCGGACTCCCGACGTTTGTTCAGCTCATGTTGTCGTCAGGAGCGCAGCGACTTGCCGAACACAAGGCCGTGGTCAAGTCCCTCACCGACGTCGAAACGCTCGGCGGCACGACGGTGATCAACAGCGACAAGACCGGCACGTTGACGATGAACGCCATGACCGCCACGACGATGCTCACAGCTGGGAAGTGGTACAAGGTCGAAGGCAGCGGTTACGCGAAGACCGGCGCGATTCTCGGACCGGCGGGGAGCCCCACCCCGGATTTCGTGCGGCTCGGTCTTGGGCTGACGCTATGTAGCGACGCGACCGTTGCCGACGATGAGTCGATCATCGGCGACCCCACGGAAGCCGCCCTCGTCGTCCTAGCCGCGAAGACCGGCGTCGACGCAGAGGAGACGCGTCGGAGTCTGCCCCGCCGGGCCGAGGTGCCATTCGACTCCGAGTACAAGTTCATGGCTACGTTCCACGATGTCCCGCGATGGGCGACCGGCGATATCTCTGAATTCCCCCATTTCATGTGCGTCAAGGGCGCACCCGACGTGGTCATCGATCGTTGCTCGACTGCGGCCTGGGACGGCGAGCCGGCCCCGATAGCCGATACGAGGGACGACCTCCTTGCCGCGAACCAGCAACTATCGGAGGACGGGTTGCGGGTCCTCGCCTTCGCTGTCAGGGGTCTGTCGGAGGGCGAGTTTGCGGCCGCCCTCGATGACCCGATGGGAGCCGTGACAGATCTCGGATTTATCTCGCTGGTCGGGATCATCGACCCGCTGCGCACCGAAGCGCGCGATGCGGTTCAGCAAGCCCTTGCTGCCGGCATCGATGTGCGGATGATCACGGGGGACCACACCGTCACCGCCCGTGCGATTGCGGATCAACTCGGCCTCGGGCCTGGCGTGATAACGGGTACCGATCTCGCCGCTCTCGGCGACGCCACCGTGATAGAGCAGCTCCCGGAGTTGCACGTCTTCGGGCGGGTCGCGCCTGAGGACAAGGTTCGCCTCGCCAGGCTGATGCAGGAGTCCGGTGAGGTCGTGGCCATGACCGGCGACGCCGTCAATGACGCCGCGGCCCTCAAGCAAGCGGACATCGGGGTCGCTATGGGGAGCGGCTCGGAGGTCACCAAGCAGGCAGGCAAGCTCATCCTCACTGACGACAACTTCGCCACCCTGGTGCAAGCCGTCGATCTCGGCCGTGACATCTACCGGCGCATTTCATCGTACGTGAAGCTGCAACTCACGGTCCTGTCGTCGGTGCTCCAACTGATGCTGCTGGCCACGATCTTCAACATCAACGCTGGCATTGCTCTGTTCCCGATGCAGCTGCTGTTCGCCAAGTTCTTCGTGATTTCCACCGTGGTCGTCGGGTTCATCGTCGATGTACCCGACCCGAGTGTCATGCAGCGACCTCCACGTACACCGGGCACGAAGATTGCGAGCCGGGCCCAGACGGTGCGTTGGGTGATCAGCGGCCTCCTGATTGCCGGACCGGCGCTCCTCCTCCTTCAATTCGGACCCGACGAGCCGAGCACGACTGTTGGATCGGTTTCGATGACGATGGCGTTTGCCGTCGTTGCCCTTGCCGGCGTGAACTGCGGGCTGGTGATGCGCCGGGAACGCGAGCCATGGTGGTCTGCGCCGCTGTTCCCCTACATGGGATGGGTGATGCTCGGCTGGTTCCTGACACTTGCAGCCGTGGAGTTTGCGATCTTCCAGCGTCTCCTCACGACGGTCTCGCTCAGCGGAGGCCAATGGGTAGTCGTGATCGCACTCTCCCTCGTGAGTCCGCTCTTCGTGGCAATCGACAAGGTCATCCAGCTGCGGCGTGTGGAGTTGTAGCAGCGGCTGCCTCGGGGATTGGGTCGACGCTTGGCATCGACGTACCGCGCGCCGGGCGGCCTGATCGCGTGCGAGGCACCGCGGTCGGGCGTCCGGCTCTGTGCCGAATGTGACGGGACCCACCCGGTGGACCGCTACAGGCCGAAGCGGTCACGAGGAGCCCGTGGCGCAACCGCGAAAAGACAAAGCCCCCGCTGATCGGGGGCTTCGACCCTGATTCGAAACCAGGATGGTGGGTCGCGTGGGAATCGAACCCACAACCCCTCGGTTAAGAGCCGAGTGCTCTGCCAGATTGAGCTAGCGACCCGTCGAGGAGGATATCAGGCGGTCATCGGTAGCGGGCCGAAGTTCGACGCCACCACGTCGATCCAGACGATGACTCGGTTCCAGTGATCGGATGGGTTCCGGACTCTCACTCGGCAGATGCCGTGTGGCAAGTGGTTCTTTCGGTGCCCTGTTCCGGCTGCCTTGATGTAGGTCTTGGTGAATGGCGCTTCGAGCAGCCCCGTCTGGCTGCGCCAGTAGGCCTGGGCGGATTCGTCGTTGTTCCCCTCATGGAGATGAAGGGAGAGCACGAATTGCGCGTCGGCGTCGAGGTACGCTCGAACCCACGCAACAAAGGTCCTGAGCACTGCAGGATCCGCGTTGGTGAGCGAGCAACTGTTCCTTGTCTTTGACCCCTCTCCCCAGTACAAGGCGACCCCGGCTACGAAGAAGGACTCATCCAGACGGCGTTGGGCAAAGACTCGCGCTTCGGCTCGGATCTGCGCAAGTTCGACCCGTCGCCGACCCTGGGTGTCGACGGGAATCCCCTTTCGAGAGCTTGGGCTCGACCTCGACTCGATCGCCGCGATCTGTTCCGGCGACAACCGGATGTCGCGGCACCAGTCGGAGAGGGTTCCTTTCGGGACCGGGATCAGTTCGCGGATCTCGCCGTACGTGAGGCCGAGGCGGCGGAGGGCCTTGCCGAGTTCGGAACGCTCCCAGCGGTGGAGGTCGTCCCACTCTCCGGCTCGATCGAGAAGGCCCTGGGGTACGTCAGGTCGCATGCCAACAACGTACTGATGAGGTGTGACAGGAAACGGGCGTAGTACCTTGGACGCCGTAGCCTTCCCGACCGGCCGTTCGCCGGCCAACGGGCTGTAGCGCAGCTTGGTTAGCGCGCTTGCTTTGGGAGCAAGAGGTCGCCGGTTCGAATCCGGCCAGCCCGACTGGCGACGTTTGACGGGTATTCTGCCCGTCACACGCGGGTGTAACTCAATGGCAGAGTTCCAGCCTTCCAAGCTGGCTATGCGGGTTCGATCCCCGTCACCCGCTCCACGAATCCCGACTCGGTTGGGATTCGCGTGTCCTGCCCCCGTAGCTCAACTGGATAGAGCAGCGGACTTCTAATCCGCAGGTTGCACGTTCGAGTCGTGCCGGGGGTGCGGATCGTTTCCCGCCGCGCGTCACTACGATGGGCGCCCGCACGCGAAGCGCAGCAACGGTGAGTCGCGAGCATGGTGGCCGTAGCTCAGCTTGGTTAGAGCGCCTGGTTGTGGTCCAGGAGGTCGCGGGTTCGAATCCCGTCGGTCACCCCAATCGTCCGTCCCCCCGATACCCATGGAGACAACGTGCACACTGAGGTCAGCGAGACGGGGCGCTTCGAGCGCACCCTGACGATTCAGCTCGAGGACCCCGAACTCGAAGCCGCGAAAACGAAGGCCGCACGCAAACTCTCGGGTCAGATGAAGATAAAGGGATTCCGTCCCGGCAAGGCACCCCGGTCGATCGTGGAGCGCATGGTCGGTGCAGACCAGCTTCGCTCAGAGGCAATCGAGGAGGCGATCCCCGATACCGTCGGCGCCGCTATCGAAGAGAGCGGCCTCGAGCCGGCGACCGTCCCCTCGGTTACCGACATCCGCGATCTTGATGACGGAGGGGTCGAAGTCGACGTTCTGGTCACTCTCTGGCCGGTGCTCGACGCTATTCCCGACTTCGACGGTCGCACCGTCGAGATCGAACCCCCGTTGGTCACCGACGAGGAGATCGAGCAGCAGATGGACGCGCTGCGAAACCAGTTCGCGGACCTCGAGACCGTCGATCGCGCTGCCGACGAGGGTGACTTCGTCACCGTCAACGTTTCGGCATTCGACAACGGCGTCGAGATCGAAGAAGCCGCAGCAAACGACATGTTATACGAGATCGGCTCTCGTTCGTTCCTCCCCGGGCTCGATGAAATCCTCGCCGGCGTGAGCGTCGGCGACCTCGTGGAGGGTGATGGTGTCCTTCCGGCAGGATTCACGGAAGACGGCGACCGCCCGGTCACCCTCAGGGCGTTCGTCAAGGAAGTGAAAGCGAAGCAGCTTCCGGAACTCACGGACGAGTTCGTCTCGGAGGTCACCGAGTTCGAGAACGTCGAAGAAGCCCGCGAAAGCCTCGAGCAGAACATCCTGGCCTACAAGGTCCACACGGCACGATCTGCGTTCAGCGATCGAGCCATCGAGCAGCTCGTGGCTGATGTCGATCTCGAGCTGCCGCAATCGCTTGTCGACGCGGAGGCCCAAGCCCGGATCCAGAACCTGCTCGCCCGTCTCGAGTCCGACAACATCGGCTTCGAGGACTACCTCAGGATCGTCGGGCGCGACCAAGCCGAATTCGTTGAAGACGTTCGAGCTCAGGCCACGTCGGCCCTCGCGACACGGATCGTTGTCGAGACGATTGTCTCGATCGAGGGCACCGAGGTCAAGGATGACGAGTATCGCGAGGCGCTCGAAGCGATCGCCGACAACTCGGAGTCGTCGGTCGAGGAGATCGAGAAGATGCTGGTCGACAGTGGTCAAGTTGAGTCACTGACCGGTGATATCCTCAGACGTAAGGCGCTCGATCGCGTCGCCGACGCAGCAGTGGCGGTGGATGCCGACGGGAACATTGTCGACCTGACTCCGGTTGTGGTCGGCCACGATGATGACGATGAAACGACCGGGGACGATAGCCAGGACGATGATTCGTCCCCCGAAATCGAGGAGTGAGATGACCTACCTAGTTCCCACCGTTGTAGAACAGACCCCACGAGGTGAACGGGCATTCGACATCTACAGCCGTCTCCTCAAGGACCGGATCGTCTTCCTCGGGACCCCGATCGACGACGGTGTCGCCAACATCATCATGGCGCAGTTGCTGCATCTCGAGGGTGAGGAACCCGACAAGGACATAAATCTCTACATCAACTCACCGGGTGGCTCGACCTATGCGTTGATGGCGATCTACGACACGATGCAGTTCATCAAGCCCGACGTCGCGACCTACTGCATGGGACTCGCAGCATCGGCGGCCGCCGTACTTCTCGCAGGAGGAACCGAGGGCAAGCGGTTTGCCCTTCCGCATTCGCGGATCATGGTGCACCAGCCTCATGTCTCAGGCGTTGGTGGTCAAGCCACCGACATCGAGATCCACGCGAAAGAGATCCTCAAGACGCGCGAAGAGATCAACGAGATCCTCGCCGATCACACTGGGCGACCCCTTGAGGTGGTTCAACAGGACACGGATCGTGACTTTTGGCTCAGCGCGGCGGAGGCTGTCGACTACGGTGCTATCGACGCGGTTCTCAAGGGCCGCCAACTCGAAGCCGTCAGCGGGTAGGGAGGCCACACGTGGCCAAATACGAGGGAGCCGAGCTCCTCAAGTGCAGCTTCTGTGGGAAGTCGCAGAAGCAAGTCAAGAAGCTCATTGCGGGTCCGGGCGTCTACATCTGTGATGAGTGCGTCGACCTCTGCAACGAGATCATCGACGAGGAATTGACCGAGACCGAAGAGATATCGTTCGCCGAACTGCCGAAGCCACATGAAATCTTCGATTTCCTCGCTCAGTATGTGATCGGGCAGGAGAAGGCGAAGAAGGTCCTCTCGGTCGCGGTCTACAACCACTACAAGCGTGTACGCGCCGGCCAGCGCATGACCGACGAGGACGTCGAACTCCAGAAGTCCAACATCTTGTTGATCGGTCCCACCGGATCCGGCAAGACGCTGATGGCCCAGACGCTCGCGCGGCTGCTCAACGTCCCGTTTGCGATCGCCGATGCCACTGCACTCACCGAGGCCGGCTACGTGGGGGAGGACGTCGAGAACATTCTGCTCAAGCTGATCCAGGCGGCAGATTTCGACATCAAACGAGCGGAAACCGGGATCATCTATATCGATGAGATCGACAAGATCGCCCGGAAGGCCGAGAACCCCTCGATCACCCGGGACGTATCCGGCGAGGGCGTGCAGCAGGCGCTGTTGAAGATCCTCGAAGGGACGCTCGCCTCTGTCCCCCCACAGGGCGGGCGCAAACACCCGCACCAGGAGTTCCTCCAGATCGACACGACGAACATGCTGTTCCTTTGCGGCGGCGCATTCGCCGGCATCGAAGACGTCATTCAGCACCGCATCGGCAAGAACACTGTCGGATTCGGAGCCGAAGTCCACTCCAGCGATGGGCGCCGGCCGGCCGAGTTGATCAGCGAAGTGTTGCCCGAGGATCTCCTCGGGTACGGGCTCATTCCCGAGTTCATCGGCCGCCTGCCGGTGATCGCCACGGTCGACGATCTCGACACCGAGGACTTGATCCATGTGCTCACCGAACCGAAGAACTCACTCGTCAAGCAGTACGGCAAGTTCTTCGAGATGGATGGCGTCGAGCTCCTCATCACCACCGACGCCCTCAGGGCGATCGCCGAGCAGGCCATGGGGCGCGGCACCGGCGCCCGAGGACTGAGGGCGATCATGGAAGAGGTCCTCCTCGACACCATGTACGAGCTTCCGGCGCGAACCGATGTGGCACAGGTCGTCATCGATGAGCAGGTCGTTCGAGATCGCGTCAATCCGACGCTGGTCCCGATCTCGGACCTCGCCTCGACGGACCTTCCCGAAGAACGTTCGGCCTGAGCCACGGCGATGGGGAGCTGGCAACGGAACGCCAAGGTGGCGTTTATCGGTTCGCACGGCATCCGAAAGACCACAGCCGCCCACGGCTTCGCCAACGCGATGCAAAGGGCCGGCCGATCTGTCGAATATGGCCGAGAGGTCGTCCGCGACAACCCGCTCGGGATCAACGAGGGTGCCACGGGCGACGCCCAGCTTTGGGTAATCGTCTCGCAGATTCGCCAGGAGCTCACCCTTGCCCCGAAAGCCGACGTCCTGGTCCTCGACCGTGGAGTAATGGACAACTTCGCCTACTACCTTCGGGCCTGCGGGGGAGAGGACCGGTTTGCCGTTGAGCCGATGGTGCGGGCATGGTCGAAGACCTACGACCTCGTGGTGCGCCTGTTCCCCGACGTTGATCTCTCGTCCGACGGTGTGCGCTCGACCTCCGACGAGTTCCGCCTCGAGATCGAGGCCATCCTCGACGATCACATTGGCGAATTGGTGGCCGATAGCGCACGCGTCAACATCCCGGCATCCGAGATCGGCGACGGGTACGACTGGTGGCCGATCGCAGAACGTCTTGCCGCTCTGATTCACGAGCCGCTCTTCGCCGACGGTATCCCGAAGCGGAAGATCGTCCGCAAGCGTCCGGAGAAGCCCACCCCGGGCCCGCAGATGACGTTCGGGGACGAGTAGATCTGAGATCTGAGATCCGAGATCCGAGATCCGAGATCCGAGATCCGAGATCCGAGATCCGAGAT
>CBFDAN010000076.1:0-7797 GCA_965602815.1 uncultured bacterium | reverse complement strand
TCCGGCGCCGAGTCGATCTCAATCTGGGTTCCCGCCATCGAATGGATAATCCAGGCCGCGAGACGACGGGGATTTGAGACGTCCTTGATGCACGTGTACGCGAGAGAAATCTGAGATAGAAGACGCCAGACAGAAGACACGAGACACGAGACACGAGACACGAGTCGGGTCTAGCGTCTCGGGTCTAACGTCTAACGTCTTGCTCCTTGGCGCGCAGCGCTTCCCAATACAACTCGATGGGATGAACGACCTCGTACCCGTCACCCAGATACGTCTTCAGCTGCATCTCGCAGCCGGGGTTGGGTGAGGCGACGCTGGTGAGTCCGGTGGCGGCGACCTGATCGGCCTTCTGCAGGCCCAGCTGTTCCGAGACCTCTGGGTGGGACAGTTGGTAGGCACCGGCGGCACCACAACACACGCCTCCGGCGTCGATCTCGATGGGTTCGTACCCGGCGGCGCGAAGGATCGTGCGCGGCTCCTCGACGATTCGCTGTGCGTGCCGGAGGTGGCACGGGTCCTGCACCGCAACCGGGCGTTCACCGTCGATGACCGGAAGTGATCCCCTCTCGATCAGGCCGGCGATGAATACGTTGGCGTCGACTACCCGTCGACCAAGCTCACCGCCACCAACGGCCCAGTGCCCGTAGCCCTTCATGTGGGCGCTGCACCCAGCGGAGTCGACGACAACGTGGTCGAATCCCGCAAACGCTTTCACATTCTGTGCGGCCATACGCGCCGCGTCGTATGCCGCTCCTTCATGTGCCGCAAGCGCCCCGCAGCACGTCTGCTTACGGGGAGCCACCACCCGGTACCCCGCAGTTCGCAATACCTGGATCACCGCAACGTGCGTCGCCGAGTACCACGGGTCCATCACACATCCGGAGACGAATGCCACGGTGCCGACCGATTCACCCTCCGGGAACCACTCACGCCCCGCCGTGGTTGGGGCAGGGATCGGCACGGTCCTTAGCGCATCGCTCTTCTGCAGAACGCCGGGCACCGCGTCAGGAAGGCGGACTCGCTGGCTGAGACCGATCAGCAACGAGCCGAGCGCGACCAGCGCCCGGGATCCGACGAGGCGGCCGAAGAGGATCCGTTTGCCGATCGTCGCCGTGTTGGGTTGGTGTGCGGCAACCTCTCCGCGGGCGCCCTCCATGAGCCTGCCGAAAGGCACGAGCGACGGACATGCCGTCTCGCAGGCGCGGCACTGGAGACACAGGTCCATGACCGCTCCGAAACGTTCGTCGATCGTCGCCAGGCCGCCGTCGACGGCACGCATCGCAGCGATCCGCCCGCGCGGCGAAGCGGACTCGTCCCCGGTGAGCCGGAACGTGGGGCAGGCAGGAAGGCAGAGCCCGCAGTCGATGCAGCTGTTGAGCTCTTCGGCCGTTGGTGCCCATTCCGTGACCCAGGCCATCAGAGGCCGCCCGCAAGGATGGACGGGTTGCAGATGCCGGCCGGGTCGAAGGCATGCTTGATCCGCCGCTGAATCTCAATCGAAGACGGAGGTGAGCCCCATGGATCGAACGACTCCCCGATTCCTGAGGTGACGACCAGGGCACCTGCAACCGACTCGGCCCACGCCCGGGCCGCACGGAATCCTTCCGCGTCGAACTCCTCGAATCCTCCCGAGACGATCCCCACGCCGTGTTGCGCGATCCAGCGGATAGCCCCGAGGCGCGGCATCCACTCGACCGCCGTTGCCACGTGCGCGGCCGGCACCCTGAGCTCGAGCCGGACCGGCTCGAAGATCGGCTCCGGCCAGGCGAATCCCCTACGCGGCGCCGTACCAACAAGTCCGGATTCGGCGGTGATCTGGGATTCGGGGCCTCCGAGGTACACGAACGAACCTTCGGACGTCTCAAGCGCCGCAAAGGGCCGGTAGAGGTCGCGGAGCGCCGCGGCAGCGTCGCCGACTTCGACGGTTGCGACCGACATCGGCTCCGACCAGAGCTTCAGCGTCACCTCGCCGATCATTCCCAGACTGCCGAGCGATCCGGTGACGAGGCGCGGCAACCCGTAGCCTGTGGACGATTTCACAACGGGGCTCCCCCCGGTGACTACCTTGCCATACCCGGTCGCCATCCTGACCTGGAGAACCCGATCGCGGGTGGGTCCGAACCGAAGCCGCCGGTACCCGGAAAGTCCGATGGTGACGACCCCACCGATGGTGGACCCCGGCATCATCTCAGGGAAGACGGCCGTCTGTCGCCGCGTCGCAATCTCAGCTTCGAGAGCATCGATCGGCATACCGGCTTGCACCACGACGGTGAGGTCGTCGGGTTGCCAATCGATGATCGTGTCCAGGCGGGTCGTGGTGACGACGAGGTCCGCGGACACCGGATTCCCGTACCCCTGGTGGGTCCCGCTCCCTCGGAACGCCGTCGGGATTCCCGCCTCGGCGGCGGCGGCGAGGATCGCGGCGGCCTCCTCGATCGAAGAAGGAGCCACCACATACTCCGCGTCGACATCCACCGAATCGTCCTTGAGCCGCTCGAACAACTGCAGTGTGACGGCGCGCAGACTCGTCATCGGGGCGGCCGATCGAAACAGCGAGCGCCCTCCGGAAGCACCTTCCCGGGGTTGAGGCGCTGGTCGGGGTCGAACGCCTCTCGGACACGTGCTTGAGCATCGAGATCGTCCGCGGTGAACACCTGCGCCATCATGTCCCGTTTCTCGAGTCCGACACCGTGTTCACCGCTCAGGGTTCCGCCGGCCGCCACCGCGACGCGCACCATTTCCCGAGACGCAGCGATGACCTTCTCTGTCATGCCGGACTCTCCCGCGTCGTACGACACGAGCGGATGGAGGTTGCCATCACCGGCGTGGAACACGCTCATGAGCCGAAGCCCGTGCTGATCGGCGATTCCGTAGATTTCTTCGATCACTTCAACAAACCGGGTGCGTGGAACGACCGCGTCATTGAGGTAGTAGTCAGGGGCCGCCTGAGCGACTGCCCCAAAAGCCGACTTGCGGCCCTTCCACAGCAGCGTGCGCTCTTCGTCGTCGGAGGCCGTTCGGATGTCGGTAGCACGATTCTGCTCGGCTACCCCGCGAACGATCTCGGCCTCGGCCGCGACGCCATCCGCGTGGCCGACAACCTCCGCCAGGAGAACGGCAGCGGCGCCAAGCGGAAGATCAGCCTTCACAAAGTTTTCGATCGCCTGGACCATCGAGCGATCCATTATCTCGAGAGCTGCGGGTACGAGGCCGCTCGAGATTATGTCCGAGACCGTACGAGCGGCGTCGTTGATGTCGTCGAATGCGATCAACATCGTCGCCACATCCGGCGGGCTCTCAGTGAGGCGGACAAGAACCCGCGTGACGATGCCGAGCGTGCCCTCGGATCCCACGATCAACCCGCGCAGATCGTAGCCGGGCAGGTCGGGCGCGGCACCACCGAGCATGACGACGTCGCCATCGGCTGTGATCATCTCGACAGCCAGCACGTGAGCGATCGTCGAACCCTCAGCAAGGCAATGGGGACCGCCGGCGTTCGTGGCGGCGTTCCCTCCAACGGTCGACGACTGCTGGGATGACGGGTCCGGTGCGAAGTGCAGGTCACGGTCGGCGAGCGCGTTCGAGAGGTCGAGATTGATCACGCCGGGCCCGACCCACGCCGTGCGTCCGATCTCGTCGACCTCGTAGATCTCGTTCATCCGGGTGAGCACAACGAGGATCGATCCCGGGGCGGGGACCGCACCGCCGGCGAGCCCCGTACCGGCACCTCGGGCGACCACCGGCATGCCGGCAGCCGCAGCGACGCGCACCACTGCCGCTACTTCTTCCGTGGTCTCCGGCAGCACGATGATGGCGGGGTCGCCGACTCTTATCCCAGCGTCCTTACCAAAGATCTGGCGGTCGATCGGGTGGGTGTGGACGTGCGCGGAGCCGAGAAGCTCAATCAGTTTGGTCGCAACGTCCATATCGGCAGCGTAGTGAACGGCCCGGGCGCAGGACGCAGACGCTAGCCTCGAACACCGACATGCCTGTGCAGATATCCAACACCCCGAATCCGAACGCCCTCAAGTTCACCGTCGGCGTGGACGTCGGCGGCCCCGCCACGTTTGCTGCGGGCCAGGAGACCCAGGATGCCAACGCTGCGGCATTGCTGGCGATCAACGGCGTCACGAGCATCTTCATGACGGCCGACTTTGTGACGTTGTCGAAGACACCGGACTCGTCGTGGGACATGATCGCCCCGCTGGCGACCGGACTTCTCGAGGAGCGGTTCGGAGTCTGACGAAGGCCCAGGAACCTAGGGACGCAGACCTCGCACGATGCTGAAGGGCAGCGTGAACAGGACCGGGAAGCGCGTCGGCGGCTGGAGCGAAACGTTCACGCGGGTCAGAAGCTGATCGAAGGCGGTCGCATCCAGTATGGCCGACTCCGGCCAGATCCCCGCCCGCACGGCCTCGACACCTTCGGCTGCCGATTCGACCACGGCAACCGGCAGATCTGCGCGCATCTCGACGACTTCGCGGAGGCCGGAGCGAACAGCCTCGACGCCGAGCCCGTCTGCCGCCCGAAATCGGAATCGGGCGCGGGTGGCCACGTCAGGCTCCGCGCGGTAGAGGAGTCCGTATCGACGCGCGGCCGGCATCGACCGCGTCAGGGCCCTCGCGTCGACCTCGCCCAGCCACACCCTGCCACCGGGGCCGACGACCCGGACGGCCTCTTCAACGACCGCGTAAACATCGGCGGGTGTCTCCCAGGCCGAAAGCGCGACGGCGGAGTCGAATGATGCACCCGGAAACCCGGTATCTGTCGGGACGGCGTCATCGGGAACCGGGGTCACGCGCAGCGTGGCGACGTTCGGAGTTGTGTCGCCCGTCGGTGCAGGGAGCTGGTCGGCCAGGCTCTCGGCATATGGTCCGATGAGAAGCGTGTCGACACCGTCGGCCGCACCGAGGTCGGTGAGTGTCGAGAGCCAGGCATCTTGGAGATTTCGCTGCTGTTGCATGACCGCCAGCGTAGTGAGGCGCAGACCTGCCCCGGCGCGGGTCAGGTCCTATGCGCCAGGGATTGCGTCGGATCGCATGACAACCGGCCATCGGTTCCCCGACCGGTCGCCGATCGTGAATACAACACGCCACTCGGGTCCAGAGGTGCCGCTCTGAACAACGACGGCGTTCTCATCGAACATCCCGGCGTAGTCGAGCGTTGCAGCGATCGCCTCGTCGTGGGCCTCTCCCTCAGATTCCATCCATCCATCGATCGTGTGATACACCGGCGGAAGGATTGGGATCGGAAGCTCCGCGATCGCTGTCTCTCCGCCGTCGACGGCCACGAGTACATCGACCGCGCGGACGGGGCCGCGAGCAAACGCTCCGTCCGGCTCTTCAGTGAGGGAGCGAAACACGACTGAGACCGCATAGCCCGTCGCCGTCGGTCGAATGTCGAAGGCCCGTGCCCACTCGACGTATGAGATGTCGGCATCGGCGCTACCCGGAAGGTCCGGCAGCAATGCATCGTTGACGAAGGCGGAGATCAGCTCTTCGGGCAGTGGCCCATCAATGGTGAAGTAGTCCGTGACAAACCATTCCGCGCGGGCAACGGCAGCCATTTCCGCGACGGACGGCTGGACTGCCATGAGGTCGGCCTCCGAAAGAACCGCCGCTGTGGTGGTTGTGGCCGCGACTACTTCGGCGGCGGTCTCGGCCATGGTCGTCTCGACTGGAGCGGCGAAATCGGGCTCATCGCCGTGGCCGGGTGCCGTGAGCCACCGGATTCCGACGAAGCCAACGACCACGGCGACGATGACGGCAGCAGCCAGGTACAGCGTCTTTGTGCGGCCCTGACGGTGCTCCGACAGCAGGGTGCTCCAGGGGATCTCTTCGTATTCGTCCACGTCATGCCTCCGGGATCTGGAGTGGTTGGCCTGGGAAGATCAGATTCGGATCGTCTCCGATGAGGGCGCGGTTGGCCCGGTAGACGGTGGGCCAGAACCGGGCGATGTCTGCGCTGGTGACCGCGCCGCTGTCGCGAGCGGCGAGGGTCCGTTCGGCAATGCGCCACAGGCTGTCTCCCGCTTGCACGATGTAGGTGCCGCCGCGCGGGTCGGTCTGTACCGAGCTGATCGGTGGAACTGCCTCGGCCGGCGTAACCGGTTGCGACACAACCGGGGGATCAGCGTCACCGCCACCGACGTCGGCGCCGTCGGTCAACCTGACAATCGGTGGGGGGATCGTCCCGACAGCCGGTCGGGGTCGAGCCAGAATGACGAGAAGGCTCGTCATCATGAGGATCACAGCGATCGGTTTCGCCGGGAGCGGGATGTGAACAGTGCCGAGCCGACGCACCGCCGCCGGCAGCGATCCAATCACACCGAGCGTCAGCGTGATCATCGCAACTCCGGCGCACCCGGCCATGGCAGGTTCCATAGGCCGAACGTACCGCGAACCCCACTTGACATCAATAGTGTTGATTCTAGGCACATAACGAAGGGGGCTTCTGCCGGCCGGACGGTCCCTCGGGCAAGAAGAGCGGCCGCCCATGCCCGGGGGACCAAACGGTCGAGCATGGTGCTGATGCCCGCCGCGCACGTTGAGTTGGCGGGTCGCGATCGCTCCCCGGTGACTGGCTCCTCAAGCGTAGAGTTGTGTCGTGGCAGCACGAGACTGAGGAGGTATCCCTCTGGTGCGGTACACCCTGACGCGGGCGCCATGTTCGTTGCACAACGGTGCGAACGACAGGATCAAGAAAGGCTGCCGTGGAGACTCGAGGCTGCGGAGTGTCCGCTCGGTGGCGGTGACATGAGCAACTCATCGCACAACGACGACCTCGGCCGATTCTCGGTTGAGCACCGCGTCCGCCGCCTCGGGATCCACAAAGCTCCCGAGGCACCTCCGCCGCCAAAGCGCCTTGTCGTCCGCGACCTCGTACTTCTCGGCGGCGTCCTTGCGGCGGCGCTGTTGTTGGTTCCGTTCAGCGATGTACCGAACGCCGACTATCCGGAGGCGCGCACCGAGGCTGACCGCTTGGATTCGGCATACCAATCCGTCTGGACCGGCGAGGCCTCGATCGAAGCTGCAGCCGACGACGCGGGACTGCTCGTGTACGAATTCCCAGCCGGTGACCAGACGGTCTCGGTGCTGACCCACGCTCAACCGACGGCGGCTGGCATGTGCTACGGGCTGCGACTCGGCGGTGTCTTCGGTTCTGAGGCGGTGAGGTTCCTACCGAGCGATGGTTGTGTCCCTCAGGGCCGGTGGGCGTTCGAGGCGGCCGGGGGGTGGGAAGATGTGCTCGGGACCGAGCGGGAGACCGCCGTGTGGTTCGTCCCGGCGCTGATCGTCCTCGTCGGAATCGGCGTTGCGCTCACAACGGACATCACCCTCAAGCTGCTCCCCCGACACGGCCGGTGAGGTGATCCGGCGCGTCCCTCCTCATGGGAGGCGACAGCGTGTCGCTCTCGCAGAGCGGGACAGTTCCCTCGACGACGGGTGTGGCTCTCAGGTCGGTCCGGCTCAGCCGCCGATGTAGGACATCTCGACCTTCGGGAGTCCGATCGAGACCCCCGACCGCTCCTCGCTGTACTGGTCGGTTCGTGACTCCCACACTCTGGACACGTTCTCCACAAGTTCATCGTCGGTGGCACCCGACCGTAGGGCGTCACGGAGGTCGGTTCCGGCATGGGCGAACAGACACGTGTAGATCGAACCATCTGCCGAAAGGCGTAGACGGGTGCATTCGCCGCAGAACGGTTTCGTGACCGAGGCGATGACGCCGACTTCCCCGCCCCCGTCGCTGTATCTCCACCGGTTCACGACTTCGCCGGGGTAGTTGGGTTCGACG
>CBFDAN010000075.1:0-7869 GCA_965602815.1 uncultured bacterium | reverse complement strand
GCCCGACTTGAACGGGTCTCCCTCCATCTTGCTCATCGTCACGGTGTCGACCAGATACTCGGCCCGGATCAACTTGGAGAACTGCCCGGCGTTGAGTTCGGGGATCAACACGACCTCGCGTCCTTCGAGAACCTCGCCCAGATCGGGCGGGAGCGGGTTGAGGTGACGGATCTGAGCGTGTGCAACCGACAGACCATTTCTTCGTGCGTTCAGCACACCCGCACGGATCGCCCCGAACGTCGAGCCCCATCCGAGGACGAGGATCTTCGCGTCGGCATCTCCGTGAACCGTGATGGGCGGGATGTCTTTGCGGATCGCATCGATCTTCCCGGCGCGGATTTCGGTCATCAGCTGATGATTCGCCCCGTCGTACGCAACAGCACCGGTTCGGTTCTGCTTCTCCAGGCCACCAAGACGGTGTTCGAGACTCGGCGTCCCCGGAATCGCCCACGGTCGAGCCAGAGTCTCCGGATCCCTCACATACGGCAGGAATCCGTCTCCATCGTTGGGCTTCGTCGCGAATGTGACCGGGAACTTCGGCAGGTCGGCTACATCGGGGATCCGCCACGGTTCAGACGAGTTGGCGACGTAGCCGTCTGAGAGGAGGATCACCGGTGTCATGTACTTCGTCGCGATGCGAACCGCCTCGATCGCCGTCGAAAACGCGTCGGCCGGTGTGGCCGCCGCGATAACCGGAAGTGGTGCCTCGCCGTGGCGGCCGTACATCGCGAACAGCAGATCGGACTGCTCAACCCGCGTCGGCATTCCGGTTGATGGCCCCGCACGCTGAACATCGATCACGATCAGCGGCAACTCCATCATGAAGGCGAGGCTGATGGTCTCCGACTTGAGAGCGAGCCCGGGACCCGAGGTGGTGGTCGCGGCAAGACTCCCGGCGAAAGCGGCTCCGACGGCAGCGCCGACGGCAGCAATCTCGTCTTCGGCCTGGAACGTCTTGACACCGAAATGTTTCTGTTTCGCCAACTCCTCGAGAATCGAGGTCGCCGGTGTGATCGGGTAGGAGCCGAGGAACAGCGGCAGGTCGGCAGCCCGCGCTCCTGCGATGAGCCCCCAGGCGAGTGCTGCGTTCCCCGTCACGTTCGTGTACTCCCCTTTGGGCAGCGACGCGGGGCGTACCTCGAAGGTGTGGTGGAATTCCTCCGTGGTGATTCCGTAGTTCCACCCAGCGCGCAGCGCGGCGCGGTTCGCGGCCGCGACCGGGCTGTCGCCGCCGAACTTGCCGGTGATCCACTCCTCGACCGACTCGAGCGGGCGTGAATACATCCATGACATCAATCCGAGGGCGAAGAAGTTCTTGGAGCGGAGCACGGCGCGACCCTTGACGCCGGTTCCGACCAGCGCCTTCTTCGTGAGCTCTTCCATTGGGGCGGTCAGCACGTGAAAACCGCTGAGGGAGTTGTCCTTGAGTGGATTCGCGTCGTACCCCGCTTTCGCGAGGTTCCGCTCATCGAAGGCGTCCCGGTTGGCGATGATCAACGCCCCCGGCTTGAGGTCATCGATGTTTGCCATCAGCGCCGCCGGGTTCATGGCTATGAGGCAGTCGGGGCTATCGCCGGGCGTGAGAATGTCCCAGTCGGCGATGTGGACCTGGAACGAGGAGACACCTGCGATGGTGCCCGCGGGGGCGCGGATCTCGGCGGGGAAGTTCGGCAGTGTGGCCAGGTCGTTTCCGAACATCGCCGAGCTTGCGGTGAACTGAGATCCGGCCAACTGCATGCCGTCCCCGGAGTCGCCGGCGAATCGAATGACGACTCGATCGATCTGCTCCGGTGTGGGTCGGGTGTCGGTCTCGGTGTCTGGTGACACGGTGTCTGCTCCTGGTTGCGATTGGAGGTTCGGTGCGGACCGGCCCCCGTGTGCAGTCTGCAAGTCTATGCCTGTTCAGTCCCATCCAGAGCGATCAAGACGACCCAGGGGCAAAGGCTGCAAAACAACTGAGAATCGGGGTTCGGCCGGGTGTCGGACTGCCGAGGTGCGACCCGGTCGTCGGCCGTCGGACGCGAAACAATCGAAGCGCCGTCGATCACACAAACGTCGGCGGTTGGTCGGTTCCCATGATGCCGACCTGCTCGAGTCCGAGGCCGATCTCCAGAAGGTCCGCTTCCGCCCAGCGGGGGCCGATCAGCTGCAGACTTGCGGGGGGCGTCCCCTTGCTCGCAATCGGCAACGCGAGCGCCGGGTTGCCGGCACGGTTCACCGGCCAGGTGTTCTGAGCGATCACCAGACGGTGGAACACACCTTCCCCATCGATATCCATATCGTCTTGGCCGATCACCTTGTGCGTCGAGCCGACCGTGGGAGTGATGAGAACGTCGAATCGCGAAAAGAGTCGATCCAAGGCGTGTCGAACACCCGCGTCCCAGGCCAGCACATCAACCGTCGTATCGATGCCAATCGACTCGGCCTTGCGAAGACGAGCAGCGACATCGCTGCCGTATCGATCGGGATCGCGATCCCAGCGGTCGCGGTGCACGTGCAGCACCTCCACAGAGACCGCCGTCGCTGCCGCGTTGGTGACGGAGAGCGCGGGTACGTCGATCGTCTCGACGGCAGCGCCCAGCTCGACGAGCCGGCCGACCGTCTCACGGAATGCGTCGCGCGTGACTTGATTGGTTGCAGCCAGCATCCACTGTTTCGGGATCCCGATGACCAGCGAGGAAGGATGACGCGGTTCGCCGACCGGTTCAACGCGTATCGGCGCCGACCACGGATCGCGGTGGTCCTCTCCCGCAATCACTTCGTAGATCAAGGCCGCATCGGCCACCGTTCGGGCAAGAGGGCCGACGGTGTCGAGGGAAGGCGCAAGCGGGGTCACCCCGACAAGTGGCACGCGGCCGTGGGTGACCTTGAGCCCCACTACGCCGCAGAGAGCGGCCGGCACCCGGATCGATCCGCCCGTATCGGTGCCGATGGCAGCAGGGACGATACCGGCCGACACCGAGGCCCCTGATCCGCCCGACGATCCTCCCGGCGAAAGATCGACATCCCACGGGTTGCGAACCGGCCCGTAGTGCTCGTTCTCGGATGTGAATCCAAAGGCGAACTCGTGGAGGCCGGTTCGCCCGATGATGACGGCGCCGGCCCCCTCGAGCCGATCGACCACAGGAGCAGAAACCTCGGGAACACTCGGTTCGAATCCTGAGCCGTTCGTAGTCGGGATGCCTACCTGATCGATGAGATCCTTGAGTCCAATCGGAACACCGCTCAGGGATCCGGGGTCTTGTCCGAGGGCAACTCGTTCGTCGACGGCGGCAGCTCGATCGAGCGCTCCGCCTCGATCGATGGTCACAAAGGCATTGAGGATCGGCTGCATCGCTTCGGCAGCATCGAGCGCCGCACCGACCGCCTCAACCGCCGATGTCTCGCCGCTGCGGACCGCTGCTGCGGGTTCGCCGATCGATCCCATCTTCTGCTCCCAGCTCCTACTCCCAGGCGACCGTGCGGTTGTCGGGGAACACATTGATCCAGACTCGTCCGGAAGGCAACACAACGTCGTTGCCTGTGTCGTCGACGAGGCGAATCAGATCGTGGACCGACTCGCGCTCCCAGTTGGCTTCGAACATGCCGCCTGCGTAGAACACCAGTGCTTCCCCGGAGCCGGTGGTCTTGATGGCCGGGACCGACGAGCCCGCCCCCGTCGGGGCACTCGCCGTGTAGCGGGTGCCCTTGATCACGACCAACGTGTCGAACGCGACCTGTCCGGTGTTGTCATCCTGATCCACCCACTCGTGGGGCGTCGTCTCGTTGAATCGAAGGTACTGCTCGCCGTCCCAGGTCCAGACGACATTTGGCTGGTCCGACCAGTCGAACGTGATTGTTTCGGCTTCCTCGGTGGCTGCGGTCGGCTCGGATCCGTAGACGAACAATGGAGGTGGCGCTTCGTCGGCCCAACCTTGGTCGTCGGCGTATTCGCGAATCGCCGGCGTGGACGCATAGAGATTGTGTGGCGCTGCGCGATGTCCCATGCGAAACGTCGTCACCCCGACGTCGTAGACGACGAGTGTGCCGTCACTCCTGAAGACGTTCTTCACCCAGGGTTGCGCTCCCGAGATCTGTAGCGGCGCGTTGAGGGCCGTCATCAGCGCCGAATCGGTAGGTCTCCCGGATCGGTTCGGCCCCACGTACTCGCTGTCCGACTGCTGGAAGAGGGCGATGAACCGCGTGAGCCCTCCCTCGACGATGACCTCGTAGGCGGCGTCGGCTATCTCGAGTCCGGACTGCGGCCGCGCTTCTGGATGGTTGTCGATCTTGACGCCAACGATCCGTCGCTCGCCGGTTCCTTCCTCTCCAGGAAGACCGTTGACGGTGGGTTCAATGCCGGGCGGGAGCGTCGTGGTGGTCGTGGTGGTCGTGGTGGTGCTCGTCGTGGTAGTCGACGTTGTTGCTTCAGTCGTGGCGGACAGTTCGGCGAAGGATGTAGTGGTGGTATCAGCAGCGTCGCTCGCCGAGCAGGCGGTCGCAATGGTTGCGAGTGCCAGGACGGCGACGAGCGCTTTCGAGGAGGATTTCATGCGCCGGGAGTGTAGGGGCCGGCTTCGGCAACCCCGGGATCGCAGCGCCCATCTCTACTTCAGGAGTCGACTCATTTCTTCGATGATCACCGGCGGAGTTGTCGCCTTGTCGGTGAGGAGGAACGGAACGTCGAGCTGGGCAGCCGCTGCGACGCCCGCCAGCGCGTCCGGGTAGGCCATGCCGGTCGCCACGAGTACCGACGACACCCCCGCGGCAAAGGTCTCGGACGAGATGACGGCCGATGTCCCATAGCGGTCGGATCCTGCGACGCGACGCACAACTTCGACTCCGAGGTTCCGAAGTTCGATCTCAATCGCCGGAGCGAGAGCGGCGGTCCCCCCGACGAGAACGACCTCGGACGGATCCAGGTTCCGAATCGACGCGGCGGTCTCGGCCGGCAGTTGGTCGGGGGTGGAAAGCAGCACCGCTCCTTCGACGGTCACGGCGCCCGCACCCGCCGAGAGCGCGTCCGCGAATCCGTTTCCGGACGCCAGGTAGACCGTGCCAACGCCGCCCGGGAACGCGGCGGCAGCGACGGCGGCGGCCGTTCCATACCGGTCGGCGCCGGCAAGTCGGCTCACGCTCCCAGATGTCGCGTATACGCGGAGATCATCGACGACGGTCTGCGAGATGACGACCGGACCACCGGCCACGAAGATCCGCTCGGGTCGGAGGCGGGTCAGTTCGGCAAGTGTCTCGGCTGGGATGCTGTCCTTCCTCACGAGGAGGAGTGGCCCGCCGGCGCTGGCGGCTGCCGCCCCGGCCGACAGTGCATCGGCGAAGTCCTCGCCCGTCACGATGTGCACCGCCGCTACACCGGGTTCGAAGAACGCACGCGAGACCCGCGCCGCAGTTGAGTATCGGTTCGGCCCGGCGATCCGGCGCGGCATACCGCCGAGCGCGCCAGATACGTCGTACAGCGCGTCGTCGGAAACCGCAGCCGGTCCGCCGAGAACGATGACATCACCACCGCGAAGTCTGGACACCGGCACCGTGAGATCACCGGGCCTGAACCAGGACGCCAGCGGCCACTCGTATGTGGTGGATGATCTCGACATGGCAGTTCTCCATGCTGTGGAGACGGCTGGTTTCGTCCAGATGCGCCAGTCGGTCTCCTTGTCGAAATTGAACCAGATCAGTCCGACGACGTTTGGATCACCGGAGAGATAGGTGAAGGCGTTGTCCACCCACTGGTGCTGATCCCCTCCGCAGGTCGAAGATCGTGGCGCAGCCGTCTGAGCGATGACGTAGGGCTTGGAGGCGTTGACCGTGGTCCGCACCTCGTTCAGCGCTGGTCCGTAGATCTGGGCGGGAGATTCCCATCTGCTGCCCACGCACGTACCCCAGTTGTAGGCGGAGATTCCGATCACATCGACGTAGGCATCTCCGGGGTAGTAGTCGGCGATCGAGCCACACCCGGGTGAGGTCCAGTTGTTCGGGGCGAACGCCCACCGGACCATCGTCTCGTCCATCCCCATCGACCTGAACTCGTCAACGAATTTCCGATAGGCGATCTTGTAGTTGCCCGGATCACATCCCCACGGTGTCCCATTGTGATTCATCTCCTGGAGCGGAGCGATGATGACGCTGCGGCCCCCGCCGAGGTCGAGGTACTGCTTCACATGGGTTGCCCACACGGCGATCTTCGCATCGAATGACCCGCGGGCGATTTGGTCGGCGGACACGTCAATGACGACGTTGGCGAACGGCGTCGCATTCCCCTTCCACACCTCGTCGAGGATTTCGCGCGTGTTTGACCAGGAACCGGTGAGATGGTCGTTCTCGGTGACGTTGTGGAAGGTGCCACCGAACGTGGCACGTTTCCCCGTCGCCGACGCGAGTTCGTCCAGATCAGTTGAGATCGACCATTCGGTCGAGTAGATCCCGCCGGCGACACGGCCGGCAGCGGGAATCTCGATGGCGCTGCCCGCCTCCGCATCCGGCGTGCCCGCCGCAAGCGTTGCAGCGAGGAGCCCCAGAGAGAAGAGGACGCCGAGAAGTCGGTGGGGCGCAGTAGCAGTGCGAATCATGGAGTCCCTATCGGCCGTTGCTCGAGGAGCATTGAGTTCCGAGGCTGCGCGGAGTCCTTGGTGCCGAGGGGGGAACCCGCGTCGATGAATCGTCGAGGCAACGGGCATCGGTAGTCTGTCGCACCATGCCGTCTCCGCACGTCAGCATCATTCTCCCGGTGTTCGATGAGATCGTGACCATCGATGACGTCCTCAACTCGCTCGCCGAACAGCGCTACAACGGTACCCTCGAGATTGTCGTCGCGGACGGGGGCTCGCTGGACGGCACTCGAGACCGTCTCGAGGAGCGCGCCGGCCAAGATCCGCGCTTCGTCGTTCTCGACAACCCGGAACGCCGACAACCGTCCGGGTTGAACCTCGCAGCTGCCCAAGCCTCGGGCGAGATCCTGATCCGTGCGGACGGGCACACGCTCTATGACCCGGACTACGTCCAGAACTCGGTTCTCGCCCTGGTTGAGACAACGGCGGTCGCCGTCGGCGGGCCGATGAGGCCGGCAGCCGACGGCGGGTTTGCCGCCGCGGTCGCCGGTGCGATGAACTCCCCCCTCGTCCTCCCAGCCCGGTTTCACCACGCTCGCCACCGTGAAGACGTCGACACCGTATATCTGGGCGCGTTCCGGCGATCGGACTTCCTGGCCATCGGCGGGTTTCGCACGTTCCCATCCGGCACGGCGGAAGATGCCGACCTCTATGCCCGCTGGCGTTCAGAGGGGCGGACCGTGATTGTCGACCCGGAGATCAGGACCGACTATGCGCCCCGAAACTCACCGTCCGCCCTCTGGAAGCAGTACCTCCGATATGGGATGGGGAAGGCCGAGATGTTGTGGGCGAACCATCGATTCCCTTCACTGCGTCCACTCGCTCCGGCACTCCTCATATTGGGGTTCATTGCGCTTGCGGTACTCGGCGTCACCACCGGAGTGTGGTGGCCGGTCGCCGCGCTCGCCGGTGCGTGGCTGCTGTGGCTGCTGTTCGTCGGGATCAGATCACGGGAATCCGTGGCCGGCGTGATGGCTGCCGCCGCAATCATGCACGCGTCGTACGGCGTCGGTCTCCTGTGGGGGTTGCTCCGGGGGCCGGGTCCGGTCCGCCGCTCTCTCGATTCGTAGCGCCGCCGGTGTGAACGGTGTGGCCCCAGCCTCTGGTCATGGCACTCACGATGCGGATCGGAATCCACAGCACGGCGAGGATGGCGAGGAACGGGTACCGGAGAAGATGCTTCGTAGCGACGCCGTCGCGATGCAGGAACGGGATCGGCTCGAGGAACTGCAGCGCGGTGACGGCTCCCCAGATCGGCCACGGGAAG
>CBFDAN010000074.1:0-7968 GCA_965602815.1 uncultured bacterium | reverse complement strand
CGTTTACGGCATGGACTACCAGGGTATCTAATCCTGTTTGCTCCCCATGCTTTCGCTCCTCAGCGTCGGTACCGGCCCAGTGAGCCGCCTTCGCTACTGGTGTTCCTCTCGATATCTGCGCATTCCACCGCTACACCGAGAATTCCACTCACCTCTACCGGACCCTAGTCACAACAGTTTCGACCGGCGTCCCGGGGTTGAGCCCCGGGTTTTCACGACCGACTTGTTGAACCGCCTACGAGCCCTTTACGCCCAATAAATCCGGACAACGTTTGGCCCCTACGTATTACCGCGGCTGCTGGCACGTAGTTGGCCGGGCCTTCTTCTGGAGGTACCGTCATTTTCGTCCCTCCTGAAAGCGGTTTACAACCCGAAGGCCTTCATCCCGCACGCGGTGTCGCTGCATCAGGCTTTCGCCCATTGTGCAATATTCCCTGCTGCTGCCTCCCGTAGGAGTCTGGGCCGTGTCTCAGTCCCAGTGTGGCTGATCGTCCTCTCAGACCAGCTACCCGTCTCGGCCTTGGTGAGCCATTACCTCACCAACAAGCTGATAGGCCGCGAGGCCATCCCGAAGCGGCGGACCATTTCCTCAATCGACCATGTGGTCCAAAGAGGGTATCCGGTATTAATCCGAGTTTCCTCGGGCTATCCCGGTCTTCGGGGCAGGTTCCTCACGTGTTACGCACCCGTTCGCCGGTTTCCCCAGCCGAATCTTACGAATCAACTGGTTCTCCCTCGACTTGCATGCATTAAGCGCACCGCCAACGTTCGTCCTGAGCCAGGATCAAACTCTCCATCGAAATGATGGGAGAAAGATTGCCTGATCTCTATGAGATCTGGATATCGATCTCTCAAAGGGTGGCCACATCGGGGACGGGGGTCCCTTGATGACGTGGCCGATATTTGTACGCGCTCATCCCAAACAGCACCGCGAACGGTGCCGACTGGTCGAGCGCCTATTGGCTTTTGACACGCTGTTCAGTTGTCAAGGAGCCCGGATCCCTCCGCGAGCGCACGCGTGCGCCCGAGTGGGGGGCCTCACAGTATAGCACCACCAAGAGCTGGCGGCGCTGACTGCCGACCGGACTGGCCGGCTAAGTAGGTATTCAAGCACGTTCAGGACATACCGCAAATCACATCGATGGGTTTCTTCTCGATGTGACGCGAAATCTCCGCCATCCCTTGCCGGGCTGCACCCGCGCCGCTAGCGCTCGGCGTCGACTCGCTTCTTCAGCCAGATGAAGAGCAGCACCAACGCAACGACGATCAGGATGCCGCCGATCGACATCGCTGCGAGGATGTCCAGGAAGAGGCTCAGCGCCCAGATGATGGGGAACGCGAGGATGATGATGGAGACCACGACCATCCAAGTCGGGAACTCGTTCTGGTTCGATGCCATGAAGTCCTTTCGTTTCGGTGCGAGACAATAGCCGCACCGGGTTCGTCCGGGCTCAGGCGAGCTCGATGCGCGCGAAACGCCGCTTCCCGACTTGAATCACGGAGCCTGTGATGAGTGAAACATCCACGAATTCCGAGTCGATTCGCTCCCCCGCGATCTTCACCGCACCCTGTTTGATCATCCGCCGGCCTTCAGATCGCGACGCCACGAGCTCGGCGTCCGCGAGGACGGCAGGAAGCGAGACCTCGCCTTCTGCGCTAATGGAGTGGACCGGCACGTCGTGCGGGACCTCGTGGGAGCGAAACAGCCGGTCAAAGGCCACCTCGGCGCTCTCGGCAGCCTGTGTGTTGTGGTGCATCGCCACCACTCGGCGGCCGAGCTCGCGTTTCGCCTCCCCAGGGTGGATGGACCCATTGTCGAGGCCCTCCTCGAGCGCCTCGACCTCGGAGCGTGTCGCCATCGCCGCAAGCCGAAACCAGTCCGGCATCACATCGTCCGGTATGGACATCACCTTGCCGAACATGTCCTCCGGCTCGTCACGTACCGAGATGTAGTTGCCGAGCGATTGGGACATCTTCTTCACCCCGTCGGTCCCAACCAGCAGGGGAACTGTTGCGACCGCCTGACCAGGCTGGCGCCGGCGTTCCTGCAGGTCCCGGCCGACAAGGAGATTCCACAACTGGTCCGTGCCGCCAATCTCAATGTCCGCACGGATCGCTACCGAATCCATGCCCTGGAGCAGCGGATACATGAATTCAATCATCGAGATCGGCTCGTGGGCGACCCAGCGTTTGGTGAAGTCGTCGCGGTCCATGATGCGGGCAACAGTGAATTCTGACGTCAGCTCGAGCACGTCATGCATGTTCATCGCGCCCAGCCACTCGGAGTTGTATCTCACCTCGAGACCTTCGGACAGCAGCTGAGTCTTGATCACGGGCAGCAGGTGTTCCGCGTACGTTCGAACTTCGGCCGCGCTGAGTCGCTTTCGCGTCTCACTCTTCTCGGACGGATCCCCTACCTGCGCGGTGAAGTCTCCAACGATGAGCACTGCAGTGTGCCCCATTTCCTGGAACCGGCGGAGTAGATCGAACACGACGGCCCATCCAAGGGTGACGTCCGGCGCGGTCGGGTCCACACCCAGCTTGACCCTGAGTGGGCGGTCCTCTTCGAGCAGGGCGAGGAGCGCCCCTTCGGGAAGGCTGATATCGACCGACTGTGTGATGTGTTCGAGCTGTTCTTGGGCAGGTTTCATGTGGGGGCAAGGCTAGACCCGTCACTGCCGCGTACAACGAACCGCCAGGGCCGATCCACGGCGCGTGTGATGCCAATCCGGGGCGCGACCTCGACCTCGCCGGGCTCACCGGCCACGCGCGGCGCGAGGCGAACGGGGCCACACTCCAAGGAGGCGCCGTCAAGCGCCCCCGTGATTCCGAGCGCTGCACACAGCTTGCCCGGGCCGTCTGCGAGATGATCAACGCGGCCTCGTCGCTCCTGCATCCGCTCGACTCCGGACACCGGCACTCCGCCGCGGATGAGCACCGCAGACGCTTCGCCGACCGGGCCGGTGACGACGTTCACGCACCAGTGCACTCCATAAGATCGGTACACATAGAGGGTTCCAGGCGCCTCGAACATCGCGGCATTCCGCCCCGTGCGGCCTCGGTAGGCGTGGCTGGCGGGGTCGTCCGCTCCACTGTACGCCTCGGTCTCGATGATGACGACCTCGGTACGCACCCCGTCGAATGCGGTCGAGAGACGACGCCCGAGCAATTGCTGTGCAGCCTCGACTACGTCGGTGGAAAGGCCGTCATCCCCGAGATCAGCGACCTCGGGGAGGTCGCTCATATCTCCCCGCGAAGCGTTGCACCGGTTGCCTGCTCCACCGCCTCGACGATCGCCCGTCGAATGGGTGCCACATCCTCGTCGCTCAACGTTCGATCCGGCGCCCGGACGGCCAGGTTGATCGCAATGCTCCGGCGACCCGCCGGGATCGGATCACCCTCGTACACATCGAAGATCCTACAACGCTCGACAAGGCCTTGACCGGCCCCGTCGATCGCCTTGAGGACCGAACCGGCGGGGACCGACCCATCAATCTCGAAGGCAAGGTCGAAGACCTGCGGGGGGTAGCTCGACGGCTCTTGGAACTTCCACGGCTGGCGCGGCGCCACGATCGGGTCGAGGTCGAGTTCTCCCGCGATCACCCTGCCTTCGAGTCCGAGCGCTGCCGCAACCGCGGGATGAATCTCACCGACGGTGCCGATCGCCGTACCGTCCACGACAATCTCAGCGGCTCGACCGGGATGGAACGGCGCTTTCGACGTGGCTCGCACCTCAATGGCCTCGAGCGCGGTCGCCCATTCGATCACTTCCCACAGCCCGGTGGCGTCGAATACGTCGTATCCCCGGGATTCGCCCTCCCAGTTCTGTGTTGCCTTGCCGGCAGCCACGAAACCTAGCCGGTCAGGCTGCTCGGGCAGCACACCGTCACCGGGAAGGAAGACCTTCCCGATCTCGAAGAGGCGAACATCGTCGATCCGTTTGGCGAGGTTGCCGGCCGCGCCTTTCAGGAGCCCGGGCAGAAGTGTCGTACGCATCACCCCCTCTTCGTCACGAAGGGGATTCACAACCGCGATGCCGGTCCGCGCAGGGTCGTCTTCGGGAAGATCCAGCGTGTCCAGGTCTGCCGCACCGATGAAGGAGAAGCTGATGATCTCGTGGTAGCCGGCACCAACCAGCAGGGATCGCATCGAACGGAGGCGACGTTCCCGATCCGGGAGACCGATACCGTCGCCGAAACGGAGCCTGGCCGGGATGTTGTCGTAGCCGTAGAGCCTGGCGACCTCTTCGATCAGATCGACCGGCCGAATCACGTCGGGCCTCCGCGTCGGTACATCAACACGAAGTGGATCAGCACCCGTGACACTGAATTCCAACCGCTCAAGGAGAAACCCCGCCGTCTCGGGGTCGAGACGGATGCCGAGCACTCGCTCGATCTCGTCCATGGAGAGTTCGATCACTCGCGGAACTGGTGGTGCCGGATACGCGTCGACGAGACCCGCCATCGTTCCCCCGGCCGTCTCAACGAGGATTTGGGCCACCCGATCGGCAGCGAAGCGACAGAACTCGGGGTCCATGCCCCGCTCGAATCTCGCCGATGCTTCCGACCGGAGCCCGAGACGTCTCGAGGTCAACAGCACGCTTGGTGGATCCCAATAGGCCGCCTCGACCAGGACATTCACCGTGCTATCGACCACTTCTGTGTCGGCCCCGCCCATCACCCCGGCGATCGCCACGGGTCGCGTTGCGTCGGCCACAACGATATCGGAAGCGATGAGGGTCCTCTCAAGTTCGTCCAGCGTCGTGACCAACTCTCCGTCGGTGGCGCGACGAACCACCACCGTGTCGCCGAGCCGATCCGCGTCGAACGCGTGCGTTGGATGTCCGAATTCGATCATCGCGTAGTTGCTGGCGTCGACCACATTGCTGATTGGTCGAACACCGGCCGCGGCGAGTCGCGCCCTGATACGGTGCGGAGATGATCCGACTGTGATCCCGCGGACCTCTCTGCCCACGAATCTCGGGCAAGCCGTGTCGTCGACGATGGTGACCACCGTCGCGGCCTCGCCGATCGGATAGTCGAGATGCGGTTGCGCGAGGGGGATCTCGTAGAAAGCGGCAAGCTCGCGTGCCAACCCGTAGACCGACATGCAGTCCGGTCGGTTCGGTGTGATCGTCACATCGAAGACGACGTCGTCCTCCGGGAGGAGTTGCTGGAAGTCCTCACCGATGTGCTCTGCGGCATCGGGGTAGTCGACGTCGAGAACCATGATGCCATCGGCGTCTTCGCCGACTTCGAGTTCGGATTCCGAGCAGATCATGCCATTCGACGTGATGCCGCGGATCTTGCGTTGGGTGATCTCGAAATCTGCCTGGAGCACGGCGCCCGGCTTCGCCACCGGCACGACCGCACCGGCCTCGAAGTTCCATGCTCCGCAGATAATGTCGAGCACCTCATCGCCCACGTCGACCTTGGTGACCCGAACCTTGTCCGCGTTCGGGTGCGCGCCGACCTCGAGCACCTTCCCGATGACAACATCGCTGAACCTCGTTTCGATCCGCTCCCATCCTTCAACCTCGTGTCCAAGGCTCTCGAACGCTTCGGCGATCTCTTCCGGGTCGTTGGTCGGGAGGTCGATGAACTCGCCCAGCCAATCCAGAGTGAACTTCATCGGTACTGCTCCAAGATGCGCTGGTCGGAGTCGAAGAGGTGCCGGAGGTCGGTCACACCGTGGCGCACCATGGCAAGGCGATCGGCTCCCATGCCGAACGCAAAGCCGGTGACCTGGTCGGGGTCGTACCCGACAGCCTCGAACACGGCGGGGTGCACCATCCCACACCCGAGGAGTTCCATCCAACGGCCGTTGGTGAACACGTGCATCTCTGCGGATGGTTCGGTAAACGGGAAGAAGTGCGGGATGAACTTGACTCGCGTGTCTGGTCCCAAGAACTCGTGAGCAAAGTGGGCCAGAACGCCCTTCAGGTCACCGAAGGTGATGTCGGTATCCACGGCCAAACCCTCGACCTGGTGGAATACCGGCGAGTGCGTCGGGTCGACCTGATCCCTCCGGAACACTCGTCCAGGCACGACCAGGTACACCGGAGGGTCGTGTTGTTCCATATACCTCGCCTGCATGGGCGAGGTGTGGGTGCGCAGCAGAATATCTTCCGGGACATCGCCGTAGTCGACGTAGAGAGTGTCACTCTCGAACCGGGAGGGGTGAGCGGCTCCGAAGTTGAGAGCCGTGAAGTTGTAGAACTCGGTCTCGACCTCCGGACCTGTCGCAACGGTGTACCCCATCGCAACGAAGATGTCGACGATCTCGTCCATCACCTGCTGGATCACGTGGATTGTGCCGTGAGGCGGTGCGCGACCGGGCAACGTGACGTCCACACGATCCGCAGCGAGGGCGTCTGCCGCTTCGGCGGCTTCGAGGCTCGACCGGCGGGCATCGATGAGAGCGTCCAGTTCCACGGCGACATCATTGATGGCGCGTCCGAGGTCGCGCCGCTGTTCGGGCGGTGCACTCCCGAGAGAACGCCGCCCCGCCGCAATCGGAGACCGCTTTCCTGTGAGTTCGGCTGCGAGGTCTTCGAGCGCTTCGGTGGATTCGACCTGCTCGATACGGCCGGGGCCCTCGCCTCTCAGGCGTTCGAGTGTTTCTTGGATGTCCATGGGTTCCGAGAGGTTAGTGGTGGGATCCACTGCTCCTGCTCCTGTGTTTGGGCGGGTATCTGCCGGACGCAGAAACGCCCGGAACGAGGTCCCGGGCGTTCGTTCGTGCGGTGGTGATCAGCCGCGTCCGTTCGCCCGGGCCGGAAGGCCCGTAAACGCGAAGCAGAACTGGCGGATCGGATTCACGAGCCGCAGCGTAGGACAAACCAGGGCTTTCGCAAGATCCTCTCCGCTTCGTCGAGGCGTTTCGAATTGCGGAGTACACTACTCAGGAATGCGTCTCGAACTCGCAAAACGAACCGATCTCGCCCTCCGCGCGATGCAGGAGCTCTGCTCGTGCGGCGACCGCTTGTCCGGCAGTGAACTCGCCGAGACGCTCGAGACCACCCATCAATACCTCCCCCAGATCATGTCTCCGCTCGTTCGATGCCGCTGGGTGAGTTCTTCACGGGGCCCGCGTGGTGGCTACCAGCTGGAGGTCGAACTCAACTCCATCACAGTCCTCGATCTCATCGAGACAATGGAGGGCCCAACCGACACGCACACGTGTGTTCTGAGCGGGGAGACCTGCGATGCATCGGATCCGTGCGCCATGCACGGCGCGTGGTCGCAAGCCCGAGATGCTCTCCTGGCACAACTCTCGTCGATGTCCCTCGCCGACGCGTGGGATGTCTGCTGATCGCAACCGTTTCCGGGGCGACGGTGTATTCGCCAGGCCTCAGTAGATGTCGTTGGCCGTGTTGAAGACGTTGAACTTCCCGGTCGGCGTAATGAGCCACGGTTCGGCGATCCGCAGCTTCTCGGTGAGAGAGGCGTCGTCGTAGATCACGAGTTCGCCGTCCGGGTCCCAGACTGACACCCAAACCTCGTCGCCAGCCTTGTTGTACTCGAAATGGACAACGCGCCCGTGGTCGGACACCTCGAAACACTTCTCGAGTTCCATGGCTTCCTTGCTGTACACGCAGGCTTGCTGGGCCTCTTCCTGGACGTTGGACAGCGGTGTGTCCATCCAGACCCAGGGAGAGTTCGGGTGTGTCTTGAGGAAGAGGCTCCCAGTCCCCGGCAGCTCGACTTCGCGAACGACCTTCCACGCGTGCTCCGGATTTCCTTCTGGATCGGCACCGATCAGCGTGAGCTTGCCCTCGCCGATATGGGTGGTTGCGTAGACCCATCCGAACTCCGGGTCCACCCAATTGGCTCCTCGACCGGGATGTGGCGTCTCGCCTGTCTCGATACCCGCAACCAATTCCTGCGTCTTCACATCGACCACCATCAGCTTGTTCTGCGCGTTGGCGGCGGTGATGAAGTACCGGCCGGTGTGGTCCCATCCGCC
>CBFDAN010000073.1:0-7999 GCA_965602815.1 uncultured bacterium | reverse complement strand
TCACACAGGTCGCGCAGATGCTGGAGGTAACCGGGTTGCGCCGGCCCCACACCACCGGCGCCCTGGACGGGTTCGGTGATGACAGCGGCGATCTCTTCGCCGTGATCGGCGAAGTTCTGCTTCATGGCTTCCTCGTCATCGGCGGTCACGTTGACGACGCCAGGGACGAGCGGACCCCACCCCTCGCGGTTCGGGGCAATTCCCTGCAGCGAGGTTCCGCCGTAGTTGGTGCCGTGGTAGCCGCGCTCGCGGCTGACGACGATTGTCTTCTCCGGATGCCCCGCCTCGCGTTGAGCGATGCGGGCGATCTTCATCGCGGTGTCAACCGCCTCTGATCCTGAGGTCCCGAAAAAGACACGGCTCTCAGAGTACGGAGACAGTTCCGAGATCTTGTCCGCGGCCTCGTCCGCTGGTCCGTTCGTGAACGGGTCGAACGCGTGGTAGGCGGCGAGCGTGCGCGCCTGGGCGGCAATCGCTTCGGCCATCTCTTCACGACCGTGGCCGATGTTCACGTACCAGAGCGACGCCATCCCATCGATATAGGAGTTGCCGGCGTCGTCCCACACGACGGCCCCGTCACCACGCTCGATCTTGAGGAACTCGCTCTTTCGCGGTGGGGTGAAGGGGTGCAGGAATGATCCGGACATGTCAACCGCCTCTCACTACTGATAGCCTATCGTTTGATAGGCAGTGTATCAGCTACGCCTCATAGCGACAACCTCGCCGGTGATCAGTGTGTCGTCAGGAGAAGCCTGCCGCCTCCCTGATCTGGTCGAGTTCGTCGGGATCTTTGAGCAGCGCACGAACGGCGAAGGAGGCGAGGTGGTCGGCCGTGTCGCGGGCCTGCGCAGGTGTCTGTTCTTCGGCGTCGGCAATCGTGCCTCGGATCATCCAGACAATGGCTTTCTGGGCGAACGCCGGGTCGACGTCGATGAATTCTCCCGCGGTGATCGCTTCCCGAATCATCAACTCGCGGGCCTCAACGAAACGCGCATAGCGGTCGACCGCCCCGGCGAAGACGGGATCCGCAAGCATCAACTGAACGGGTGACAAGTTGTACGGCGATTGGCAGAGGTACTCGACGTCCCAGGCCAGGTACCGGTAGAGGCGCACCGCGGGAGAACCCGAGGCGGCGGCCTCGCGTTCGGCAACCGCCAGCGGTTCATCGAGATCGAAGTCGATCAACTCACTCATGATCGCGTCCTTCGACTCGAAGTGATGAAAGAGCGATGGCTGCTGGATTCCGACTGCTGTGGCGATCTCGCGCGTTGACGTGCCGTGATACCCCTTCTGGGCGAACAGAGCAGACGCCTCGCGCAGAATACGGTCACGGGTCGTCGGGCTCTCGGTTTCCGCTGTCTCGGCACCCATCGCGTTCCTCTCTAGCGATTGATAGGGTACTACGCGAGCGGTACCCGGCGACTGGAAAGCGCTCCGTGTATCTCCAAACCAACGTACCGACCGAACTGCGGTGCCTGCCCGTAGCTCGCTCGCGACAGCGGTTGCGTGGGCCCGAGCTTCCGAGGGGGTTGGCGTGATCGGAGCCATCGCTCTCGCCGTGGTTGCTGCGATCCTCATCGGCACAGGAGACTTCGTCGGCGGAGTTCTGGGGCGACGGGATCCGACACCCGCGGCCCTTGTGTCGGTCTTCGGCTGGATGCTGGCCGCCTCCCTTCCCCTCGCACTGCTGTTCGGAGGCGAGTGGACCGGTGCCGAAATCGGGTGGAGCATCGGTGTTGGGATGTGCTGGATCGTGGGGTTCTACGCGCTCATGCTCGGCATCGCCGAGGGCAAGATTGTCATCGTGGTCCCGACCGCGGGTGTGGTCTCGGTGGTGATACCTGTCGCCATCGATGCGATCCGTGGCGTTCGGCCATCCGTGGTTGCCGGCATCGGCGTGGCTATCGGACTGGTTGCCGTTGCAGTCGTCGGGTTCGGCCACGAAGCTGGAGGCGCCAGATCGCGACGGTGGAGCGCGTCGATGGGCCTGATCGGTGGGATCGCCACGGGCCTCGGCTTCACATTCCTCGACCAAGCGACGGGGGCCGGCATCTGGCCGATTGTGGTGGCTTCCGCCGTCGCGTTCGTGCTCGCGACGGCATTCCTCCTTGCGGCCCGCCGGCGAGTGTGGGTCCTGCGGGACGGCCTTGTTCCGTCAATCACTCTCGCGGTGCTGTTTCTGGGTTCGTTTGCCGCTCTTGTGTTCGCTTTTGATGCCGGCACGCTCACCATCGTGTCCGTCGTCGCCTCTCAATACCCGGTCGTAACACTGATCCTCGCCGCGGTTCTTTGGAAGCAGAAGCCGCGGGGGGTGCAATACGTCGGAGCGGCCCTTGCTCTCGTGTCGGTTGCCCTGATCGCCATCGGGGCATGAAGCACGCGAAGGGCCTACTCCTCCGGCGCGGGTTGTGGCTCGGGCGCGTCAGCCGAATGGGCAGCCTCGAATGCGGCCACGGCTGGGTCGTCGTCGAGCGCCTCCGCCCCGAGATACGCCTCATCGATGAGGTGACGGTCCTTCAGCAAGTCCGCCGCGTTCCCCTCGAGGACGAGGTCACCGTGGCTGAGCACATAGGCCCGATCGGCCTGAGCGAGCGCCAGGTCGGTGTGCTGTTCCACCAGCAGGACCGCTGTATCCGTCTCGTCCGCAACACGTCGCACGAGTGGCATGAGCTCCTCGTAGATAACCGGTGCCAAACCGAAGCTCATCTCGTCGACCATCAGGAGGTCCGGTTGAGCGAGGAGACCACGGGCGAGCGCAAGCATCTGCTGCTCACCGCCGGACATCGTTCCCGCCATCCGGTCCCGCAACGGCTTGAGCGCAGGGAACAGCTCGTAGGCCTCATCCGTGCTTCCACCCTCGAGCCGCGGAGCGAGCTTGAGGTTCTCCTCAACCGTGAGTTGGAAGAACAGGCCGCGTTTCTCAGGTACGTGCACGACACCCCACTGGGCGACGAGATATGCCGACCGCAACTTCGGAACCGGATGCCCGAGAATATCGATCGAACCTTCGAGGAGGCGGACGATGCCGGAGATGGCGCCAAGTGTGGTGGTCTTCCCCGCACCGTTCGGTCCGAGCAGCGCCACCACTTCGCCCCGGTCGACGTGCAGGCTGAGATCACGGACCACGGCAACGTTGTCATACCCCGCATACATGCCGTCGAGGGTCAGGACGCGATCACTCATTCGTCACCTCCCCCCGTGCCGAGGTAGGCCCCGATGACCGCTGGATTGTCACGGATCTCGTCTGGAGTTCCAATCGCAATCGTCTTCCCGAAGTCGATGACGTGGATACGATCGCTGACGTTGAGCACCAAGCCCATGTCGTGATCTACGAGCAGAACCGAGATGCCGTAGTCGATGACCTGGCGCAGCTTCTCGGCCAGCCAGGTCGTCTCCGTCCGATCGAGACCGGCTGCCGGCTCGTCGAGCAGAACCAGCTTCGTTTGAGCCACCAACGCCCGCGCAACACCAACGAGCTTCCGATACCCCATTGAGAGATCGTCAGGTCGCGCGTTGACGATGTTCTCCATCTCGAGTGCCTCGATCGTCTGATCAACACGCTCTGCGACGCGCTGGCTGCTGCCGAAGTAGTCCCGGATCGCCATGGTCGGCGTCAGCTTCGTAGCTGCCACTTCGAGGTTCGCCCGGACGGAGATGTCACCAAAGAGCTCGAGCGATTGCCAGGTGCGGCTCAGGCCGCGATGGGCGATTCGGTGCGGTGGCAACCCCTTGAGCTCGGATCCGTCGAAGGCAATCGTGCCGGACCACGGAACGAATCCCGTGACCGCGTTGATGAAGGTCGTCTTGCCGGCGCCGTTGGGTCCGATCAACCCCAGCAGTTCTCCCTCGTGGACATCGAGTGAGATACCGTCGCACGCCTTGACGCCGCCGAAAGCCACCGTGAGTCCTTCGGTGTGAAGCAGAGCAGTCACGAGCCACCACCGCCGATCTTGGCTTCTGCAGCCGACGCGTCGGCAGGCGGCACCGGTACCTCTCCCTTTGCCGACTTCGGTAACGGATAGATCCGGTCGACCCAGCCGGGTTTCGTTCGATCCGGGTTCCCCGTCGCTTTCCGCCAGAGCAGCACAATGCCCCACCCGATACGCCTCCGTTCACGACGATCGAACACGTCAATACCTTCCGGCTGGACGAGCGCCGTGACAATCAGGAACAAGCCCGCAAGGTAGGCCTCGTAGCGGCCCAGCGGGAAGAACAGCTTCTCGAACGCCAACGTTCCGATGGACTCCGGAAAGAGGGAGCCGGCATACAGCGATCCGGACACCGTGGCGATACCACCCAGGTAGGAAAACGCGAACACCGAAAGAGATCCGAGCACCCCGAAGCTGGCCATGTTGAAGGTGCCGAACTTGTACGCCGTGAGCGTTCCGCCGATGCCAGCGAGGAACGATGCAATGCCGAACGCGGCGAGCTTGATCGAGGTGACATTCACACCGGCCGCCGCGGCCGCTCGCTCGTTCGCGCGCAGGGCCAACATCTGCTCGCCAAGCATGCTCTGGCGAAGCCGAATGACCGCGATGAACAGGACGGCGAAGACAACCAACACGAAGAGCCCGAACGCAGGCGACGGCACCTTCCCGTCTCCGAGGAAGAACGGAGAGTTCGGACCGAAATCAATCCCGAAGAGGCTCGGCTCTGCTACCCGACGCGTACCATCGCCGGCAAACCACCCATCGCTCTTGAACAGGAACACCTCGATAGCAACTCCTGCAGCAAGCGTGATGATGGCGAGGCTCGCCCCCCTCACGCGGAGCGCGGGAATGCCGATCACCACGCCGAACCCGGTGGCGACAAGTGCGGCGAAGATCGGGGCGAGCGGGAACGGCCAGCCCGCATCGGTTGCCAGGCTTGACAGCATGAACGCTGATATGCCGGCGAGCGACAGTTGGGCAAGCGAGATATGGCCGCTAAAACCGGTGACGACGATGAGGGACAGCGCCAGGATGGCGCCAATGAGGGTGTTGATCGTCGCCTGTCTCCAAACGAACGGCGACCAGATCAAGATTGCGGCCGCAAACAAGATCCAGAATGTCATCAGCCGTGGCCGGATACGCGTTGGGAGTGCCGTCGGCAAGCGGCCTCGTTCGATCGCACCTCGACTCGGCAGAACCTGACCGCGCACGATCATTGCGAACGCGATGACCAGCAGCGGCAGGCCCTGGCTCAGATTGATGTCGGGGACCCACGGCAGCCTGATCTCCATGATCTGCAGAACACTCTGGCCGGCGCCGATCGCCAACCCGACCCAGATGGCGATCCAGAACGATTGGAATCGGGCAACCAGCGCGGCGCCGAGGGCAGGAATGATGAAGAGCGTCATGTTGAGTGGGTTCAGACCGGTGATCGGCGCAGCAAGAATCCCAACGAGGCCGGCAAGGATTCCTGCGAGGATCCAGTTGATGGCCGCGATACGGTCGGCAGAGATCCCGAGCAGTGTTGCATACTGCTCGTTCTCAGCGGCAGCGCGCGTCTTGATGCCGAACTTGGTCCGCTGGAATACGAGATACAGCAGGGTTGTGGTGACAAGGATGGCCGCGAGAAGGTAGAAGCGGTCGGCCGGAACCGTGGTACCCAGGACGTCGATGCCGTCCTGCGGAAGCAAGCTGACTACGTTCCGGGGCCGATTGCTGAAACGAATCACGATCGCGGCCTGGAGCATCAGCATAAGACCAACCGATGCGACGACCTTGGAGAGCGGCGGTTGATAACGCAGCGGGCGGAACACCAGATAGTGGAAGAGAAACCCGAGAAGGCCCGCCGTTGCGAGGGCACCCAGGAGAGCGAGCGGCCACGCCCAGGGATCACCCAGTTGAACGAACGGTGGGATATCCGGGAGGTCGACAGTGAGGCCAAACCACCCCAGAACCGCCTCGATCATCGACAGCAGATTCGGGAGCGGCGGGATCGGATACTGACCGTCGTCGACAAGTGACGAGAAGATGTACGTCGAGTACATGGCGATTGCGCCATGGGCGAAGTTCACAACGCCCGAGGCCCGGTAGGTCAGCACCAATCCCAGCGCGAGCCCGGCAAAGACGACACCGGATCCGAGTCCGAGAAGCATGAACTGGAGATAGATCTCCACCGTCTACTCCCTCTCGCGTGTCAACGAACGGGCTGCTTTTGGGGGTGCAACGTACACCCCCAAAGCAGCATAGAGAATTAGCCTTCCAGGAGCGCTGCGTACGGCGCCACGTCGACGACGTACCAGTCGGTCAACTCATTGAACTTGTCGCCCTCGAGTTGCACCACAGTTGCCGAGGTGTTGCACAGGCCGACGAAGGGATCCACACCCGGGCATGAGAAGACCTCGGGACCCAGTGTGAACGGACCCTTGTAGTCGAGCGCCGCCTGACGGATCACATCCGTTGTCATAGCCGTGATATCGCCGTCAACCGACGCATATGCCGTCTCCAGTACGCCGATCACGTAGTAGGCACCCATCGACGCCGGGGCCACGAGCCCACCGATCGGCGGGCCGCTGTAGTCGTTGAAGATGCCGATCGTCTGTTCACGTCCGGCGTCGCCCTCGATGAGCAACGTGGTGCCGACGACGAAGATCCAGCCGTCAACGTTGCCGGAGTCGACATACGTTTGCGCCGTACAGGCGTCGCCGCCGAGGATCGGCTTGTCGAAACCAAGCGACTTCAGCGCTTGCGACGCGGGCCCGCAGTCTTCCACCGACGTCGGGACAAAGATGATCCCGTCGATTGCATCGAGGTCGGCGGCCGAGAAGACCGGCAGCAGATCGGCAACGCTGGCGTCGTACGAGATGATGGCCGGTGTTCCGCCGTACTCCTCGACGAGGAAGCCGAGGAACTCGCCGGTGCCACGTCCAACTTCGTCGTCTGACACCACGATGCCGATATTGCGGAGGCCGAGATCCTCGAGGGTGTACAGCATGAGCGTCGTCGCCATCGGCAGGAGACCAGGATCACTAGCGGACACATCGGGCTGTAGCGCGTCGGGGATGTCGAACTGGTTCTGGGCCAGGATCGGCTTCTCAGCGTTGGCCATCACGTCGAACAACGATGCGCTGTTCGGCACCATGATCGAGTGGACGAATGCCGCGGAGTCGTCGTTCGCGATCTGCTGAGCACACGATTGTGTCGACTCAGGGTCGTCTCCGGTCGTGCAGAGATCGAGCTGCAGGGGATGTCCGTCGAGCCCGCCCTGAGCGTTGTACCAATCGAAGATGGACTTGACGGCCTGGCCTTCATCGGGGAATGCCGTGACTCCGTCTTCCTGGTTGATAGCCGGAACCCGGATCGGGTCCAGCGCTGCCACGGTCGTCGAAGTCGCGGCCGTGGTCTCCGTCGCCGACGCGTCGTCGCTGCTGTCGTCGCTGCTGCTGCATGCCGCAACGAGCAGGGCGAACACGGCGAGCAACGCCAGCCATCGGAGCTGTGCGATCGTCTTCATGTGTTTCCTCCTGTTTGAGCCCGAAAGCCGAACTCATCTGATTCTATCGACTGATAGGGTAGTCTGTCCACTCGATTGACAAGAGATTTCATTGTTCTGAATCCGTATCCTGACAATTTCTGTGTGTAGGTGGCAAATTCAACGGTTTTTAGCGCTTGCGAATCGCGACGGCGATCCTACGCAGGGGGTGAGAAGACCTCCCGGAGGTAGATCAGATTCCCACTCGGCTCCCGGAGGACTGCCGTGGCGAAACCGGTACGGGAATCGACGGCCGGCGCCGACACCTCGACGAATCCAGCGGCAAGGGCGTCCGGGTAGGCGCGTTCGAAGTCGAGAGCCTGGTAGTTGATGCCGCCGATGAGCTCGCCGTGTTTCGCATACTCCGCCTGCTCCGCGTCGGTCGTGGGTTCGGCGAGGATCATCAGGACGTTTCGCTCGTCGGCGTCGTAGTCGCGATCGGCGAGATAGACAGCACCCGATTCGACCGAACCGTGGATCGGCCGGAGGTCCATCACTCTGCAATACCAATCGACTTGCCCGGCAAGATCCTCAGTGAACT
>CBFDAN010000072.1:0-8017 GCA_965602815.1 uncultured bacterium | reverse complement strand
GGATGAGGGATGGGAGTACGTCCTCGTGCTCGCGAGTGTCGGCCTTGCGATCGCCGTCGCAGGGCCGGGTGCAATCTCGATCGATGCAGCGATGGGTGTCGAGGACGTGTTCGATGGCTGGGTCGGTGCTGCGCTGATCGGCGGGGGTGTGGCGGCCGCGGGTGCTCAGATTGCAGTGTTCTTCCGTCCGCGGGCAATGGCCGAAGCCTGAACACTTCGACGACACCGGTCGATTCTCGACGTCTACTTCCGATTCGTTCCGTAGACCATGTTCCTCAGGCGTGCTTCGACTTCTTTGGGATCCTGATCCCCGTAGTCGTATTCACGCGCCAGAACATCCCGCAACCGATTGCTCGCAATCTCGTTGTGACGGGCCAGGTCTGATCGACTGGCACCTTCGTCACGCCGCTTCTTCCAACGCATCCGGATATATCGGAATTTGCCTCGAGAATCTTGAATTCAATTGTGGGCGAACTCAAACGTTGAGGCCCGATTCCGGGCCGCGAACCGCACGAAGGGTCCCAATACCGTCCTCGAGGCCGGCGCGGAGGGCGAATGAGAATCTGTCAATCTCGAGGCATCGCTCGAGATCCTCCGGATCGATCCACGGGGTTGATCGGAGACGCGTGGCACCCTCTCCGCTTCGCACACGGTTGATCCGATGGGGGTCGTCGGCCCGCCCGAGAATCCGGTCCGCAATGAGATCGGCCGTCTCCTCATCCTCATCGGCGATCGAGGCACCCCCGAGGCCTGAGGCGATGATGGTCACCCGCGGTGAGCGTCGAACGGCAGAAGCCGTAGCCCCGGCGACGACGAGGCTCGGTGCAAATACGGGATCGGCCCCCGATTGGAGCGCTCGCAAGACAGTTCGCGTCCCTGCCGTGGTCCGCACAACGACGGTGCGGCCGGCCAAGTCGGGGAAGGCACCGACCTCGACGGGCGAGTTCCCAAGTTCGAAGTCGGCGGGCCGGCGACCCCCGTCTTCCCCGCACAGGATCGCATCGGCGATCCTCTGTGCCCGTGTGCGGGCCTCGTCAAGCGTCTCGGCAAGCACGATGTGGTCGACGCCGCGGTCAACGAGGTAGGCAGCCGTTGAGAACGCGCGAAAAGTGTCGACGACAACCGTCGATCCTGACACGCCGTCGGCGCCATCCGCGAGAGATCGATGAATGATGATGGGAGGGGTCACGTGACTCGATGGTATCCAGCGACGCCACCTCTACGCTCCGGTGCGGAGGAGGATTGTGGAGAAACGCCGTGTCGACGTTCTCGGGTCAAGGATGGCGTATGTGGAGGTGGGGGAGGGGGACCCGATCGTCTTCCTCCACGGAAATCCGACGTCGCCGCTCGTCTGGAGAAACGTTGCGAACATCGTGGACGACTACGGAGAGTGGCTCTCCACTTCTGACGTTCCGAAGTTGTTCATCAACGCCGACCCAGGAGCCATCCTCGTCGGCGAGCGGCGCGATTTCTGCTGTGGCTGACCGAACAGATCGAAGTGACCGTCGAAGGCATTCACTTCGTCCAGGAGGACTCGGCGGACGAGATCGGGGTCGCTCTGCGACGGTGGATGGAGGTTCTCTGAACGCCCTATCGTTGCCCCACCGGCCGGAGGAGCCCGAGTGATCCGCAACATGATCAGTGCGTCGGCGCTCGACCTCGAGTTCTTCAACCGCGCGGAACGATCTCCGGACATGACGTTGCAGGCGCTCGCTGTAGTCGTCGTCGCGAACGCCCTCGCCGCCGTCGGATCGTGGATCGGCTACGAGAACACCGCAGGTGAGGACGTGTGGAACTCGCTGCGTGGCTGGCTCGGCATCGGGGGTTTCCCGATCCCCGCAGAGGGTGGGGTCTTCGTTGTTGTTGGACTTGGCGTGCTCTCGGCGATTCTCGGCTGGATCGTATGGGCCGCAACAACGTCATTCATTGGCAGCAGAGTCTTCAAGGGCACAACCGACATGGGTGAGATGCTGCGCGTCCTGGGATTCGCACAGGCGCCTCGCGTCATCGGCGTCATCCCGTTTCTTGGGCCGGTCGCGGCCGTCTGGGTGCTGGTCGCTTCGGTCGTAGCGATTCGAGAAGGCCTCGACTTCGCCACCGGACGTGCGATCGGCACCGCGATCGGTGGCTGGCTCGTGTGGGTCATCCTCCAGCAGACCACGTCTGTCCTCGTCGCCGCCATCTTCTGAAACCGCCTGCCCAGGGTTCTCAACCCCGTATGCGGCGCCGTCAGCCCGCGGAAACGAGGACGCGGCCTCCGGATTAGCCAGCAATCACCTCGCCCCGGCGCTCGACCTGCCAGTCCCGGCCCCAGGATCGGTTGGTCCGCCAGAAGACCCACGAACCCAAACCGACGACGATCGGCGGCAGATAGGACAGCCCCCGGTACAGCAGAACACCGGCCGAGAGGAGGTCGGCGTCCGCTCCGGCTCCCCAACCGAGCGTGAGCAGTCCGATGAAACCCAGGTCAACGAGGCCGAGCCCGCCTGGGCTGACCGGGATCATCACGAGGAGGCGTCCGAGGGCGAATGCGACCACCATCCACGGCGTCGACACGTCATCCGCCGAGACACCCACCGCTCGGAGCGAGACGACGAACAGCGCGGCCATTGATGCGTGGTTGGCGACCGTCGCGGCGGTGATCGCTTTCCATCGGTGTTCGGCTACGTGCAGGACGTTGTCTCTGAATTGAAGGGTCGCCGCGACCATGTCAACCGGATCGCGATGGAACTTCTCCATGAACCAGTTCACGACCTTGTTGAGCCACCTTCCGAAGCCAACAGCAGCCGACTCCGACCGGAGGATGACTATGAGGACTCCGATCCAAATGGCAACCGAGATGACACCGACGATCGAGACCAGCCACATCCACCACACGGCCTCTCCCATCAGCGCAATGACCGCGACGGCCAGAACCGGGAGGGCTTGGCGTGCGAGCTGGTCCCAGACGCCGGCCGTGAGCAACGCCGCTGTGACCGCTCCCGGCGTGAATCCCCAGGAAAGAAACTGCGAATAGCTGATCGGCAGAGCGATGGCGCCGCCTGCCGGCAGCGAGTTGTTGATGGCGGTTGCCGTCGTCTGCACGACGAATCCCTCGCGGAAGCGAAGGCTCGGCAGGGTCGCCATGAAGACGAACACATAGGCGACGAGGAACCACCCGGCGAACACCGCCAGCAGAATCCACTCGAGGGGTTCGATTCCTTGGATGTGGTCAGCGACGGCCCGATAATCCGCGAGCTTCGGAAGCACGAAGCCGAAGACGAGAACCAGAACGAGGAGCGTGACGGCGCCCCGCGCAGCCCGCTGCCAGAGCGGTTGTTTCTTGGTCGACGGGATTATCGGCTCCGCCGGAGGAGCCTCGCCTTGGTCGGTCATCGTTCCGCCACGGTACCGGCGTTTCCGGTCTCTCGTCACCGATCGATATCGCACCCGGTGGCATCCACACTCTGATCCCAGAGCCGCGCTGACGCGATGACGTCCAGAGCTGCTTCATCCGGCTCCGCAAGCCGTTCGTCCGAGAGATAGCCGCCGGTGTGCTGTTCGATATCGGTGGCGGTGGCGGCGTAGAGGACCGTCGCCGCACCCTGCTTGGCCGTTCTCATTCGAGATGCCATTGCTTTCCAGATCAGCGCCCCGAGCCGGCTGTCCCCGTCCTGCGCGATTCGCGTTGCGACCATGCCGGGATGCACGGAGAAGGCGACGGCGCCCTTGCCGTCGAGCCGGCGGGCCAGTTCATTCGTGAAGAGGATATTTGCGAGCTTCGACCGCGCATACGCCTCGGTCCCGCGATAGTGGCCGCGAGGTTCGAGACTCATGAACCCCAGGTCACGTCTTGCCGAGCGGTGCATATCGGACGAAACGTTGACGATCCGTTTGGGACGTGTGGCCGGATCACCCGCGAGCCGGCACGTCAGGAGGAACGGTCCGAGGTGGTTGACGCCCATTGTCCATTCGAAACCGTCGACCGTCTCGCGACGAGGGGTCACGTAGCACCCGGCGTTGTTGATGAGAACGTCGATGCTGCTCCGGCGTGCGATCAGCGCGTCGGTGAATGACCGGACTGAGGCGAGTGACGCCAGGTCGAGGACCATCGGGGTAGCGGACTCGCCTGTGTCGGCCTTGATCCGGCTAGCTGCCGCTCGGCCACGACTCAGGTCGCGTGCCGTGATCACCACGTCGGCCCCCCGCTGGGCGAGTGCGACAGCCGTGGCGAGACCGATCCCGGAGTTCCCCCCGGTGATCACCGCGGTACGGCCCTCGATGTCCCATGTCACGAGGCCGCACGCTACAGAGTCCGTAGCGCTTCGGTTGGACTGACTCTCGCGGCCCTCATTGCGGGGTAGAGGCCGGCCACAACACCGATCGCGATGGCGGCCCCCATGCCGCCGACGATCGCAACCGTCGGGATCAGGACACCCCAGCCTCGCGACCACGCGTACGCGGCAGTGACCGCACCGCCGAGGAGAACGCCGCCGATTCCGCCGATCGTCGCGAGCAGGAGGGATTCGCCAAGGAATTGGATCGAGATGTGTCGTTTGGTTGCACCGAGAGCTCGCCGCAAGCCGATCTCGCCACGACGTTCGAGAACCGAGATCACCATGACGTTTGCGATTCCAACACCGCCGACGAGCAGCGCCACGGCGCCCAGACCGAGGAGCAAGTTGGTGAATGCCTGGTCGGCCGCTTCCTTCGCTTCAAGAGCATCGGATGGGCGGGTTACCTCGACCTCGTCCGGACTCTCCGGGTTCACCGTCGCCGGGAGCACCGTGCGGACATCGTCGATGTCGTCCGGGTCCGTGCGCACATAGATCGTGCCCGGCACACCTTCGTGATCGAGATAGGCGTCGGCTGCGGCGTAGCTCACGAGTGCGGATCGGTCGAGGTCGGGAGAGAGGTCGAGCGTCTCCATGAGGCCAACCACGGAGAACCACTCGTCACCGAGCCAGACAATGGTGCCGTTGTCACCGGCACTGACTCCCAAGCGTTCGGCAGCCACTGACCCGAGGACGACGACCGGGAGGTTGCTCGCCGCTTGATCGAGAAAGACCCCGGAGGCCATCTGCCCCTGGAGGGTCATGAGCAGATTCTCGTCTACCGCTGCCACGCTGATGCCGCCGGTCTGGCCCGATGGCACGAGATCGGTGCGGTACACGCGGGCTTCGGTCTCGCTGATCGAAGCAACCTGTTGCACCGGTCCGATCCGCGCCACCATGGCAGTGGACTCGTCTGGGAGCACGCCGCTCCCGATGCCGATCCCGGAACCGGCTTCGATCCTCAGCATGTTCGTTCCCAGGCGATCTAGTTGTGCGAGGAGATCCGATTTCGATGATTCCGACAGACCCAGAACTCCAACCATCGCGGCAATGCCAATGACGATGCCGAGAGCGGACAGAACGGATCGGAGGCGACGAGTCCTCAGCCCGATGAGCGAAGCCCGCATCATGTCGGCCGGAGCGAGGCGTGACGGCTCGAGTGTGGTGTTCACGGCGCACACCGGTCCTCTGTCTTGCGTGTGTCTTCCACTACTCGTCCGTCGAGCAGCGAGACCCGGCGTGGGAAACGAGCGGCCATGTCCTTGTCGTGCGTGATCACAACGATCGTTGTCCCGGTGGCGTTCAGGTTCTCGATCAGTTGGACGAGATCCTCGCCCGTCTGGCTGTCGAGGTTCCCCGTCGGCTCATCGGCAAGAATGATGTCGGGTGACCCGATCAACGCCCTGGCGATGGCGACGCGCTGCCGTTCACCGCCCGAGAGTTTCGTCGCCTCGTGATCCATCCGATGGGCAAGACCGACCTGGGCAAGAGCCTGCTCGCCGAGCACTCTGCGATTGCTGAGCGCCATGCCGGTGTAGAGGAGCCCGTCGGCAACGTTGTCCAGCGCGGTTTCACCCGCCAGGAGGAAGAACTGCTGAAAGACGAACCCGATGTGTCGGGAACGCAGCGATGAGAGTTGCTTGTCATTAAGTTGATCTACGTCGTGTCCGGCAACGGCGACGGTCCCCGAAGTCGCCCGATCAAGGGTTCCGACAACGTGAAGCAGGGTCGACTTCCCTGAGCCCGAAGGCCCGACAACGGCAACCAACTCTCCGGAACAGATGTCGAGATTGACGTCCCGCAACGCGTGCACCGGGGGTGTGCCTGCGTATGTCTTCGTCACTTCGGAGAGTGAGAGGACGGTGCTGTTGTCACCGGACGTGAGCGTCGTCGACGGCGAACCGGCGGGGGCGAGACTCACGGCGTGACCACTCGGATTCCGGCTTTGATCTGCGGCGACGTGATCTCGACCCATCCGTCTGCGTACATGCCGACTTCGACACCCACGAGCGTGGTTCCGCCTGCGCCGTCGTCGACCTCAACGGCGTAGCCGCCTTCGCTCAACGCGAGCAGGGCAGAGACGGGCACCGCGAGCACATCCACGGCCCTATCGTCGATCAGTTCGACCTCAACGGGGGCTTCGTCAAGACCGGCGCCGGCGCCCTCACGATCGAGGATGACCTCGACCTCGCAGTAGGTGCCAAACTCCTGGCTTCGGATGGCGATGGTCCCGACCGACGTGACGGTGCCGGGTTCGTCGGTGCCGTTCGGCATGACGACATTCACAGAGTCGCCAACAACAACGATCTCCTGGTCCTCTGCGGGGAGCTGGACGGATACGACCGATGTCGACGTCGATGGCGTGAAGACCACCGTTCCGGGTGCGACATTGCCGCCGATGCCGATGTGCGCAGTGGCAATGCGGATCGGATCCTCGGTCACAACGATCTCGCCTATGTTGACGACACCGTCGACCGGAGCTCCGATGGATGTCTGCCAGGCGAGCAGCGCTTCGTGCGTGGCATCGTCAAACGTATCATCAACAACAAGAGCACCCCCGGCGTCGAATCCGGCCGCGAGGAGGGTCTCCTCGAGGACACGTACGTCGTTCCCGACGGTGCCCACGGTGAGGGTCCGATAGAACGGAACGTCGGTGACGAACAGCGTTGCGGGATCGCCCTCCGCGGCAAACAACGTGTCGCCGTGGCCGAGAACGTCACCCTCCCTCGCAACGGCCGTGACGGTGCCCGAAGGCATCGTCGACGTGGCGATGATCGGAGAGCCGGGGTTGACGGCCGAACCGACGTCGACGAGCGTCTCTGCGACGAACACGGGACCATCGACGAACACATACAGGCCCATCTGCAGAACACCCGTGTCATCGATCCCGAGGTCGTCCTGAAGGGCCTTGATGGCGTTGCGCGTTTCGTTGGTGAAGTGGCCGTCGAGATCGAAGTCCCCATCCTCGTCATATCCGAGCCGGGTCAGCGCTTCCTCGAGCTGGATCACGTCGGCGCCATCGGTGGAACGGGTATTGAGTGTGCGGTAGGCCGGGATCTCGCCGTAGAAGACGATCACCGGCTGCTCGTCCCTCGTGTACAGGATCCCGCCTTCTTCCACCGTCGTCTCTTCAGCCGGAAGTGACGTGATCGTTCCCCCGGCCCCCGCTGAGATTGTGACGATGCCATCGGCCGAGCCTGCGTAGACGATGGGCTCACCTGGCACAAATCCGAGGGTTCCATCGAGTGTGGTGACCTGCTCGAGTGTGGTGCGTTCGACGTCGGTGAAGTTCAGAGCAGCGACGGTGTCGGTCGTCGCTGACGAATCGTTGTTCGAGAGGATCCAGGCGGTTGCCGCGCCTGCGATGAGGATCGCCACAACGATGGCCCACGTTGAAGCTCTACGCCACCATGTCTTGCTCGCTGTGGCCGCCAGCGGAACCGGCGCCACCGAGGGAGCCGGTTCCGCCGGGCCGATCGAGGGAGTCTCGTCCGGCGGCGCTGCGCCGACCGGTTCACTCATGTGTTTGCTCCTTGTATCCGTCATCCGCCGACAACCCCGCCGCCGGGTACCCGGTCGCCACCGAAGATACCGGCGCAGGCTTCCTGTGCCGTTTGGAATCTAGGGTCACCCTGATCGATCGCACCGAACGGTCCGCCGCCACCGGCACCCGATCCGGCGCCTTGCCCGGGTTGCCCGAAGGC
>CBFDAN010000071.1:0-8018 GCA_965602815.1 uncultured bacterium | reverse complement strand
ATACAACACCGGCCCGGCTCCGCGCAACATGGACCGCTTCGGACTCAGTGTCACCGACGCCAACGATCTGATCATCGAGACCGGCACGGTTGTGCAGACGCCGCGGTCCAAGCAGCTCACAGCCGAGTATCCGCAAGGACCGTTCTGTGTATGAGGCTGCCGTGTTGAACGCTGCGCTCCCCATCGTCCTCGCGGCAGGCGACGAGGCCGAACCGGCCGCGGCGACCGGAAGCTTCGGTATCGGCGCGATCGTTCTCGTCGTCGTTGTTGCATCACTCCTCGCGTGGATGGCATATCTCTTCCTCAACAGCCGCCGCTCCCGTTCCACCGTCGAAGAGACGCCACCACCGAACCAGACCCCGTACATGTCGGATGCCGAACTCGAGAACGTACGCACTACGAAGGTGCTTCGCGCCGCTGTGTTTGCCGCTGCAACCCTCGCGCTCATCATCCCGGCGTACGCCTTCGCGGAGTCGAACCGGCAGGCGGATGCCGTCGACGACCTCGGGGAGCTGGCCATCGAGGAAGGGGAACATTGGTTCAACGTATTCGAGTGTTCCTCGTGCCACGGACCAGAGGGCGGAGGCGGCGCGGCGGCATTCACCGAAGCGCGCAGCGGAGTTGACGTTTCCTGGCAGGTGCCATCACTCAACGATGTGCTCTACCGCTTCAACCGTGAAGAGATCCAGAACATCATCGTGTACGGGCGCGAGGGGACGCCGATGCCCGCCAGCGGTCTCGACGGAGGCGGCGCGATGACGGTCCAGGAAGTCGATCAGGTGATCGACTATCTCGCGTCGATCCAGGTTCCCCAGGTCGATGTGGTTGCAGGTACCGAATCGACGGCCTCGAGTGCGCTCAATCGCATCGCAACAGGCGATGAGGCCACACAGACGCTGATCGAACGTCAGCAGGCAGAGATCGCCGACGTGCTCCTCGCCCCTCAGCAGCTGGCCGCGGCCGGCGACCTCGGTACCGAGATGCGTGCGTTGCTCGGCGGCGAAGGGACGTGCACAGAGGCCTCTGCGGCCGTCGTCCTGACCACATGTCCGAACCCTGCGCCCGACGCTGATCGTGACGGACTCTCGGATGGAGCCGAGCCACGGCTCACTGAGATTGCCGCGATTGCGTACGAGACGCTCACCGAGCTCCTCGGTCTTGTGCAGGTCGAGCAAGCGGTGTACGACGTGGCCTTCGACCCGGCCGACGCCTACACGAACACCAGCGATGACCGGCCAGTGCCCGATCTCGATGAAGCAGAAACCGTACTCAGCGCGATCGAAGCCGACCTCCTCTTGATCAGAGTCACCGCAGAGAAGCAGGCCGACTTCCTGGCAGATCTCGAATCCGGCCTGGACTTTCTCGAGACATCCGAAGCTGCGCAACTCTGGCTCGTCGACTTCGACGAGGTCGCTTCCGCTATGAGCGACCAGGCCGGCTTCGCGGTCAGCTCCGCTGATGCCGAACGGGCCGTCGGGCTGTTCAACGGCTACTGCGCACGCTGCCACACCGGTGGATACAGCGCCGGTCCGACCTTTGAGATCGGGGAGGGGCGGGGTGCCTGGGGACCGGCAATAACCGACGGCCGCTCGGTCGCACAGTTCCCGTCAGTCGAGGACCAGGTGGATTTCATCATTGCCGGCACCAACGCCTCCGAGCCATACGGAGTGAACGGGTTGGGCACTGGCCGGATGCCCGGATTCGGCGCGTCGCTCAGCGAGGCCGACATCGAACTCATCGCTCTCTACGAGAGGACCATGTGATGGGCCGATCCGCGAGAGCAATCCGCCGTGTCACCCGCTCCGAGCACGGCCTCGGCACGCTCGAGATCCTCGGCCTGATCGCCATGATCGCCCTCTTGCTCGCGATGATCCCGTTCGTGCGCGAGGCCGTGCAAGACGTCGCGGGAGCGGTCTTCAACCAACAGGATGACGCTACCGGAGAGAACACTGATTTCTCACAGATGATGCGCGGTTTCGTACTTGTTGTCGGAGCGATCTTCGTGTTCGTCGGGGCAGGTTGGCTGATCCTCTCGACCAATATCGGCAAGCACCTCGCGTTCCTGGTCACGGCAACGGCCGTGTTTGGCTGGCTCACGCTGAGCGGCATCCTGTTCGTCGTATACGCACCTCGTGGTATCCGCCCGTCGAATCTCGAGGGTCTGAACGCATTCCAGATTCGCGTTCCGGCAATTGCCCTCGCGCTCGGAGCGTTCATCCTGTTCGTCATGTTCGTCATGGCCCTCGACCGATACGAGAGCGAAACGGCTGCCGAATAGACCGCGAGCCACGCCCTCGCAGGAGCGACCAGAGACTGTCTCATGTCTCGTATCTCGTGACCTCTCTGATACCGACCCCCCACCGAAGGCCGATCAGGCTTCCGACCTCTCCTGCAGGTGGTAGGCCAAGATCTGGAGTTCGGTTGACAGGTCGACGACGCGGACTTCGGAACCCTCGACGTTGATCACCGTTGGGGCGAAGTTCAGGATGGACCGAATCCCGGCCGCAGCCAGGCGATCCCCCACAGCCTGGGCCTGGTCCGACGGGGTTGCGATGATTCCAATCTCAATGCCACGTTCGGCGACGAGGACTTCGAGATCGGCCATCGGCTCCACCGTTGTACCACTGATTGTGCTGCCGATCCGCCGGGCGTCGATGTCAAGGATCGCAGCAATCGAGAAGCCCCACTCGCCGAAGCCGCGGTAGTTCGCAAGCGCACGCCCAAGGTTGCCGGCCCCGACGATCACGACCGAGAATTCGTGCGTGAGCCCGAGTGCGGTGCGGATCTCTTGCTTCAGTTCGTCAACGTCGTAGCCAACACCTCTCACGCCCCGTGCGCCGAGAAAGGAGAGGTCCTTCCGCACCTGGGCGGCGTTGACCCCCGCCGTTCGCGCAAGATCTTCAGACGAACAGGTGCCGGTGCCGGCCCGCATGGCCAAACAACGGAGATACACGGGCAGTCGCGCGACGGTGGCGTCGGGTATGTGCTTCCTCATCGAGCTCAGACTACCGGCTACCTCCATCGCGGCTCCACTGAATCTCGCCCGACCCGGCCCTCGCGAGGGAGCGGAGGTATCGTCACCGCATGCGCCCGTTCACAGCGATCGTCGTCATCGGTCTTCTTGTACTCATCATTGGGGCGTTTGTGGCGAAACTCATCGCGACGGGCTTAACGCCGTAGCGCCTATGAGTCGCCGTCCTCGGCCGCGATGATTTGAATCCGTGTTGTCTCCGGGGAGCGGAAGCCGACTGCAGTCCGAACGGCCAACCCATATTTCGCATCGGCGCGGCCACCACTGACCGCGATCGCAATCTGGCCATACGAGTCGACGTGAATCAGACCATCGCCTCGGGCGACATCCCCGTATGCCGTGCACCACCGCAGCGGACGGTCCGTGTCGGCGATTTGCATCGATACCTCGTCCCCCGGTACAAGCCCGAGCGAATTCAGATCAGCCGGACTCACATTGGTTTGGGCGTTGCCGAAGTGGTCGATCCACAAAACCTCGCCGAGCACACCGCCGAGCCCGTCAGCCTCGACGAGGGGAATCATCATCGGGGCGACCGTACCCGGATCCACGACGGGGCCGAGGTCCTCGATCGTCGCGTCTCCTGCAGCGAGAACGGCTGCTGCCGGTCCGAAGACGTCGCGCCCGTGGAAGGTCTCGCCTTCTGTGGGGAGCCTGAATCGTGGATCCTCAATCGAGACGATCAAATCGGCGCCACCGACGATTGCGACCGCGGGGGCGAGTAGACCATTGTCGGGTCCAACGAACAACCCCCATGGAGTGCGGGCGGCGATGGCTCGCCTATCGGTGCCAACCCCCGGGTCGACAACAGCAAGCGCGACCCCCTCCGGCAGGTACTGGATAGACCGCATGAGAGCGAGGGCTGCGCCGTGAACGTCGCCTGCCGCGAAGTCGTGCCCAACGTCGATGACCCTGGCGTCCGGCGCAATCCGAGCGATGACGCCATGAACAACCCCAACGAACTCGTCGGCCCGCCCAAAGTCGGAGAGAAAGGAGATAGGCAACGGCATAGGCGCACGAGGGTAGTGAGGACGCGGGTGGTCGGAAGAGAGACACGAGATACGAGACTTGAGATACGAGACTTGAGATACGAGACCCGGGATAGTCTCTTGTCTCCTGCCTCTGGTCCGTCGCTACACCTGCGACGTGCAGACCGCTACTGCACTCCTGCTATTGGATCCCACCACCCCGCGCGTGCGACTGCGGACGGCAACTCGCGGCCGAGCCTCTTCTCCAGCCATCGCGTTGTCTGGATGGTCTTCGCCGGGTCCACCCCGGTCTCGACATTCATGCGGTTGAACAGGTACAGCAGATCCTCGGTCGCGACATTGCCGGTGGCATCCGGGGCAAACGGGCAACCGCCGGCGCCACCGACCGACGCGTCGAAGGCCCGAACTCCCGCTGCATAGGCGGCTACAACATTCGCGACCGCAGTGTTCCTGGTGTCGTGGAAGTGGCACCGCAGCGGCACGTCCGTGGCTGAGCGAATCGAGGCGATCAATGCCTCGACCTGAGCCGGGACCGCAACGCCGATCGTGTCTCCGAGCGCCACCTCGTGCGCACCCGCCGCCGCCGCTCGACCAGCGAGTCGGACAACGTCGGCAACCGATACGGGCCCGCTGTAGGGGCAGCCGAAAGCGACGGAAATGGTGACCGTCGTTCCTCGGCTCTCTACATCGGGGATCATTGCCTCGATCTCGCCCATCGTCGTGTCGGATGACGCACCGGCATTCGCCCGATTGAAACCGTCCGATGCTCCGACGACGAAGTTCACCTCATCGACCGTGGTCGAAAGTGCTCGGTCGAGACCGCGCCGATTCAGGACGAGACCGATGTACGAAACCCCCGACGGGCTGGGACCAAGATCGGCAACTATGGCGTCGGCGTCGGCCATCTGAGGCACCCGGTCGGGATGCACGAATGAGGCGACCTCGATACGGCGCGAGCCGGCATCAACCAGGCAGTTGATCAATTCCACCTTGGTACCGGTGTCAAGCAGGGCCTCCTCGTTTTGGAGACCGTCCCGCGGGCCAACCTCGACCAGGCCGACATGAGGCTCGCCGTTGCCCGACTCGCTCGCATGCGGTGCGCTCTTCATCGGGACCTCCCCGTCGGGTCAGAAGAAGCTGTGTCGATTATGGCTGGCTTCTCGTGATCGCGCCGACGTGGAACGGCAGAAACCCCCGTACGATGGCCGGCCATGGTGGAGCACGAAACAGACATCATCGTCCAACGCGAACGATCGATCCGATGGCGCTCCTGATCCCCGACGCGCGCCGCGGCCTGCTGGGCGGCTTGATCGACGACGCCACGCTGCTCCGACCGTCGGCGCCGACCGTCGAACATGCCGTCGCGGCCTACCGAGCGCTGAGGGCCGCGGAGAACGGCTGGATGGTTGGCCGATTGGTGGTGCCAGTTTCGCGTCTCGAAGAACTCGCGGGTGTACTCGTGGGGACCTTGAGGTCCGGTGATGCGTCGGTGCCGATCGTGGCGGCCTTCGACGGCGAAACCGCCTCGAACGCGTCGATTGCTGCGGCTTTCCATGCCACATTGGACCCCGCGGCTCGGATCGAAGTCGTCCATCTCGGGCACCAATCCACTGAATCGATCGATGGAATTGTGGACGCCGTTGCGGCAGGCAACGGGATTCATCGCGGTGCGCTCTCGATGGCGGCCGTGCCGCCCGGCATGCCCGCTTCCGGTGTCATGGATGCGATCAGCGCAGCACGCACGGATGGCCTCCGACCAGTCGGTGCATGGATCGACCTGGGCTCGAATGTGTTCGATCCCGCCGCCCTCTCGTCGGTCATTCGAGCGTGTGTCCGTTCATCGGTGCCGTTCACCGTTGCATTCGATCACCTTCCCGCCGTCACCCATGCCGATCGTCTAGGCGGCGGGCACGAATACGGCGTGTTGAACCTCCTCGCGGCGAGTCTCCAGGCCGATACGCGTGAGTTGGAGGCGGCCGCCGTCCTGGCCGACAGCGGTCCACAGGCCTACACGATCGAGTTCGGAGGTCTCGCCAGGAACGGCGAGATCATCCACTCCCGTCGATCAATTGGCGTCGATCGGAGCCCACTTGTGTCCCTCGCAACACGCGAACCGCTCGACACGATCTCAGCACTCGGCGACCTTGACCGTCCATCCTGATCCTCTTCCCGTTGAGCGGTCCTCGGCGGTGCCGCGCACACGACTAGCCTGTTTGCCGATGCCAACACTTCGATTGTTCGCACGATTCAGAGAGATTGCCGGCACCGACGAGATCACCGTCGAGGAAGGCACCGTCGGGGAGATCCTCGACCGTGCCTCCGAGACGTACGGACCGGCGTTCACCAACGGCCTGAGGTCCGCCGGCGTCTGGGTGAACGGGAGCCCCGCCAACCGGGAAGCCGCCGTTGGAGCAGCCGACGAGATGGCGATCATCCCGCCGGTATCAGGCGGAACCTATGCGGCGCCGCGTACCCGACAATCGTTGGCCGTCGATCCTGCGGAGAGCATTCTGTCGGTCATTGTTCTTGCCGCGTTGCTGGTCTCGGCATGGGTGCCGCTCGAGTGGTTCGTCGTGATAACCGTTGGTGCCGCGCTGGCGTGGCTCTGGGACCTGGCCGACACCGACGCCACAAGGGCCGGCTCCATCAACCTCTATGCCACCCTGTTCGCTCCTCCGATTGCGGCAGCTGCCACCTACGCGTGGGGGTATCAAGGGTTTGCCGGTGGTTTCGCCGCTGCGATTGCGATCGCCATCTTCTGGCCGATCTTCGAGTCCCGGTGGAGAGGTGTCGAGTCGATTGCCATGACGGCATCGGTCTCGATGATCGCGGCAGCCGGCGCCGGGGCGCTCGTCATGCTCCGCATGATGTCGACCTCGACTGCCCTCTCGTACCTTCTGATCGTGGGATTGGCGATCGTCGCCGCTCTCGTGACCGCCGCATACGGCGGACAGACGATCGACCCCAACGTCGGCACGCTCGTCGGGGCCCTCATCGGAGGCCTCCTTGCCGGGGTTATCGTCGACGAGATCGACATAGCAGCCGGCCTCGTAGCGGCCGTGGCCGTCGCCGCCGGTCTGATCGCCGGTCGCGTTCTCGGCTCGATGGTCCGCACCGGGTCGATCACGCATACCGTTGGACTGCCCGGCCAGCTCAGTCCCCTCGATGGATTGTGGCTCGCCGCACCCCTCTTTTGGCTCGCTCTCGTGGCGCTTGGCTGATCGACAGACTGTTCGTTCCTGGAACCAGGCACTAGCCTGAACCGTCTATGTCAACGCAGCGCGTTCATCGCGGCTTGATTCTCCTCCTGATCGTCGGCCTTCTGGCGCTGGTGCCGATCGGCGCGTCCGCGCAGACAGAAGGAGACGTCGGTCGGGCAGAAGACCAGGTGGACCGGGCCCAGGACGCAACATCCGCGGCGTATGCGAAGTGGCAGGCGGCGCAAGACGACCTCGAAGCGGCACTCCTCGAACTCGACCAGGTCACCAGCCAGCTCGACAACCTCATCTATACGATCGGTCTTCTCGAAAGCAAGATTTCGACCTACGAGACCGAGGTCGAAGGACTCAAGGAGACTGCCCAGGAACTCGTTCTCGAGGCCTATACCTCAGGGGGCCGGGGCCTTGTCTCGGCCGCGTTCGAGGCTGGTTCGATCCAGGATCTTCTCACCTCCCAGCAACTCATGGATCGTGCCGCAAACCGGGATATTGCAGATCTCGACCGCCTACAGGCGGTATCGCGGGAGATGGATCGACTCAAGCTCGAATTGATCGACAACAAAGCCGAGGTTGAGGTTCTCGAGGCGAAGGCGGCGGAGCTCGTCGACCGGGCGAACGCGCTCTCCGAGGAGGCGAAATCGACCTACAACAACGCCTCCGCGGCAGAGCAACGGGCGATCGACAATCTCGCAAAGGAGCGTCGCGAGCTTCAAGCAGCGATCGCTCTCAAGAAGGCCCGCGACGTCGAAGCTCGCTGCAGGATCGAGTTCGGAGACATGAGCG
>CBFDAN010000070.1:0-8136 GCA_965602815.1 uncultured bacterium | reverse complement strand
CCGAACTCCTCGGCCCGTGGCCAGACGCTGGCAATCTGATCCGTCATGACGCCGGGCTTCACGAGTTCGATTGCGGCGTCCATCCACTCTCGTGACTGCTTGAAGGCGTCGCGGTGCGCTTGGCTGGCGCGCCCGACGGCGAACGTTCGGTAGTAGCAGGTGCGGTAGCCGTTGTAGACATGGATGATATCGAAGTAGGCCTGGTCACCGGGGCGGATCAGACGATCCGAGAACACATGCGGATGGGGGCTGCAGCGTTCGCCGGCGATGGAATTGACGGCCTCGACGAACTCGGATCCCATCTCGAAGAGCCGCTTGTGTGCGAGCGCAACGACATCACTCTCGCGGATACCCGGCTTGAGTGCTTCGAATATGTCCTGGTAGACACCGTCGACCATGGCGCACGCCTGCGAGAGCAGCATGATCTCGTCCTGATTCTTGATCTCACGGGCGGTCATCATCGCTTGCTGACCATCGACCACCTTGATGCCGGCCTTCTGGAGTTCGAGCAGCACGGTGGTCTCCGACATGTCGACGCCGAGGGTGAGATCGGTTACTCCTTCTTCCCTGAGGATGGAGGCGATCTCCTGCGCTGCATCGCGTTGCAGCCCGCTGGCAGGCCCGATCGCCCCTTGAAGGCCGGTGTTCCCGCCGATGGACTGCTCGGCGCGCATCGCAGGATGCTGGAGTCGGTGGGCCTTCGCAGCCGATCCGAAGTCCCAGATGCGAAAATCGCCGTTGCGGGTGATCAGCGCATATCGCTCGCCCTTGTTGAACGCCCAGTAGCCGATGTGGGTGGACGTGAGGTATCGGATGTTGGACGTCTCGAAGAGGAGCAGCGCCTCGAGTCCGTGTTCGTTCATGGCCATCCTGACGCGAGACAGCCGGTAGTCTTTGAGGCGATCCCAGTTGACGCGTTCTTCCCAATCGACCGACTGCGTGCCGGGAGCCGGCGTGGTTGCCACGGGAAACTCTGGCCTTGTGGTCATGTGTGCCTCTCTTCTGCGACCGCGACGGGCCTGCAATCGATTGTAGTCCCACGGTTCAAGGGCGGATATCCCGGGCTGTGCCCGCTCAACCGCCGAGCTGATCGGACGCCGGTTCGGTCGCCAACGCACTCCGCATGATGGGACCAGAGCCCTGTATGCCGGTCCACCTGTCGAACGCGATCTCAGCCTGAGCAACCAGCATTCCCAACCCGTTGGTTGCTGGAAGCCTGCGGGCACGGGTTTGGCGAAGGAGTTCTGACTCGAGTGGGTTGTAGACGAGGTCGAATACCACTGCCGACTCCCGAAGTGCTCCCGGGTCGAATGCCACACCCGGCTGGATCATGCCAACGGTGGTCGCATTCACGGCGAAGTCGACCCGACGAAGGGATTCTTCGAAATCGGATCCGACGTCCACCGCTCTCACCGGCTCCCCGAACTCCGCGGCAAGGTCCGCAGCTCTCGATGGCTCGATATCGCAGATAACCACAGAGCCGGCTCCCGCGCTGACGAGTGCGTTGACGACGGCCCGGGCGACCCCACCGGCGCCGGCCACTGCAACCCGGAGCCCGGAGAACCGGATGTCCAGTTCGCCCTCTGCGGCCCGCTGGAATCCCGGGGCATCGGTGTTGAAGCCGACAAGCGTGCCGCCTTGCCGTCGGAGAACGCTGTTGACCGCGCCGATCTGTCGGGCGCCATCTTCGACCTCATCGAGATGCTCCATGACGATCTGCTTGTAGGGGGCTGTGACCTGAAAGCCGAGCCACTCGTCTCCGCGGGCCTCGAGAACAAAGCTGGGTATCGCTTCGGGCTCCATCTCGCGCAGCTCATACCTGGCGTCGATCGAGAAATGCTCGAACGCGGCGTTGTGCATGACTTCGGAATGTCGCCGCTTCAGCGGACAACCGATCAGTGCCACTCGTTTGGTCACGCGTTCATCCTCATCGGTTTCTGAATTTGGCCGATCGCTTCTCGACGAAGGCCGCAGCCCCTTCCAGCATGTCCTCTGAGGTGAAGACCCGCTTGCTGGCTTCGAGCTCTTGAATCTGACCAGTCTCGAGCGATCCATCGAGAGTGGTGTTGAGCACTCCCTTTGCTTCTCTCACCGCCACCGGGCCGCGCGAAACCAGCGTCTCCGCAAGTTCCCGTGCCGCGGGCTCGGCTCGGCCCCGTGGAACGACGCGGTTGACCAGTCCGAACCTGAGGGCGGTCTCGGCGTCGATGAACTCGCCGAGCAAGATCAGCTCCTTAGCGCGAGCCAGTCCTATGAGTCTCGGGAGCCGCTGCGTGCCGCCCGAACCAGGCATGACTCCGAGGCGGACTTCGGGCAGTCCGAGGAGGGCCGTACTGGAGGCCACCCGTAGATCGCAACACAGCGCCAACTCGAGGCCACCACCGAGTGCGTCACCCTCGATGGCTGCAATGGTCGGCAGCGGCAGTTCGGCGACCCGGTTGTAGGCGGCGTTCTCGGTGATCAGCTTGCCCTCTGCGACACGGCCATACAGCGAAGGGAACTCCTTCACATCGGAACCAGCGCAGAACGCTCGATCGCCGGTCCCGGCCAAGATCACCGCTCGAACCTCGTCGTCGCTTTCGATGCGGGTCAGCGCTTCGCCGAGTGCTTTGGTGACCTCGAGGGATACGAGATTGAGCGGCGGGTTGTTCAACCGAATGGTCGTGACGACCCCGGACTCGACGGTGACCAGATCTGTGCTCATCGGCTCTCTTCCTCGAGTCGTTTGCGCAAACCCATCGTGCCGGCGGAGAACACGGCGGGATCGATGGTGGCGAGGTCCGCCGAAATAGCGGGACGAAATCCCATGTGGGCGATGACATCTGTCTCGGGGTCGAGGCCTTGCGCGATCTCGATCATGGTCACGCTGCCATCGATGAGTGCAAACACGGCGCGTTCGGTGATGTAGCGGACCTCCTGGCCGCGTTCGGCCGCGTCGGGTCCGCTGAACGTGATCTCCCTGACCCGATCGACGAAGCGCTCAGTTGCGCCTTCGGCTGTGATCTTGATGGCGCCGTCTTCGATGAGCGCCTGCATGCCCCCGGTTGTGAGCGTCCCGACGAAACACACCTTCTTGGCACCACGGCTGATGTTGGGGAATCCCCCCGGTCCCCGCAAGCGCTCGCCGAACGCGTGAACATTCACGTTTCCGAGTGCATCGACCTCGGCGAAGGAGAGGCTTGCGATGTCGATCCCACCCCCGTCGTAGAAGTCGAACATGTACGGTTGGTCGATCAGCGCCTGATAGTTGTACCCGGCTCCACCGTCGTTGCCGGAAGCAGGAACACCGCCGAAGACCCCCTGCTCAACCGTCAACACGAGGAGGTCCGCGACATCCTCTTCTTGGGCGATGGCACCGATGTTCTGGCTGATTCCGAAGCCGAGGTTTGCGATCTCGCCGCGCCCGAATTCGAGGAGGGACCGTCGGGCGATCGCCTTGCGGACGTCGAGGGGTAGCTCCTGAGCACTCGATGGTTGGTCCATGCGCGCCGCACCCGCGAAGTAGGCGGAATAGTCGGTGTTGTAGGTCTGGGTTTGGTCCGGATCGAGAAAGGCGAAATTGATCAGTGCGCCCGGGACCTGCACCCGGCGCGGCGTCAGGTCTCCCTTCGGAACAGCGCGTCGTGCCTGTGCAATGACGATGCCTCCCGAATTGTGGGCCGCCATCGCCATCGGGAGCATTTCGCCGTTGATCGCCTCGTCGTCGAGCGTCAGATTGCCTTCTTTGTCGATGGTGGAGCCTCTGATCACTGCAACGTCGATGGGGAAGGACCGATACAGGAGCCACTCCTCTCCGGAGAGCTCCACAACCTCGACGAGTTCCTCAACTGCAGGTCCTTGTTTGCCACCGGTCTGCCGCGGGTCGACGTAGGTGTGGAGGCCGACCTTCGTAATCAGGCCGGGTCGCCCGGCAGCGATGTCACGGCACAACTGAGAGAGGACACCTTGCGGAAACGAATAGGCCTCCACCTCTCCGTCCGCAACCAATACAGCGAGACGCGGTTCGTTGCCGATGTTGGATCCGATGGTGCGGCGCATGAGGCCGGGAATCGCGAGTTGTGAGAACCCCCGATCGGCGAAGTCACCCACACCCACAACACGGACCGTGGTGAGGTCCCGCGGCCGACCCTCTTCGCGGTACACAGCGGCGAGGGCATCGATGAATCGTTGCGGAACCGCGTGACCTGCTCCGGAGCCACCGAAGATTACGGTTGCGTTGTCGGGGATGAGCCGGGCTGCCTCTTCCGCCGTGACGAGCTTCAAGTCCCGGTCCTGGTCATTGCATGAACCCGCCGCCGTTGGGGTTCAGCGTCTGCCCATGAAAGAGGGCGGCCGCGTCCGAGAGCAGGAACAGCACGGCGGCCGCAACGTTTTCGGGCTCGGGGAAGCGTCGCGAGGGGAGTTCGGCCAGGCGGCGACGTCCAGACTCGGTATCCACGATGTCGCGGGTCATGTCGGTGATGGTGAACCCGGGTGCTACCGCGTTGACGCGGACACCTTGCGGCCCAAATTCGCGAGCCATTGACTTGGTCAAGCCGAGGAGCCCGGCCTTGGCTGCCGAGTAGTGGGCGAGTTCCGGCCAGCCGATCTGGCCGAGCCGGGACGAGATCATCACGATTGAACCACTCCCGCGTTGCACCATGCCCGGCAGTGCAGCACGTGAGCAGTAGAACGGGCCAAAGAGATCAGTGCGCAGCACGGCGTCCCATTCCTCATCGCTCATGTCGATGAGCGGACTCGACGGCATGATCCCGGCATTGTTGACGAGCCCGTCGATCTTCCCAAACGAGTCTTCGACGGTTGCGATCAGCTGGTTGGCCTCGGCCGGATCCGATATGTCGGCCTGGAACGCAACTCCGGCGGTCCCGATATCTCGAATGCTCTCTACAACCTCGGAAGCAGCATCGGCGTCCTCTCGATATCCGATGGCAACCGCGGCGCCGGCTTCGGCAGCCGCCCTTGCGATGGCTGCGCCAATGCCCCGACTGCCACCTGTCACGACCACGACTTGGTCAGCCAGCGAGTGGCCGTCGGTCAGTTGGGTGGGAGCGTGCTCGTTCATTCGCAATCGATTGTACAAGGCCCAGTTTGACGCGTTTCGCGGGAGTCCGCGGCGCAGCAAACACACGCAAAGTGCGTGAGCGAAGCTCCAGAACACCCGTGTGCGTGGGATGCGCCGCTGATCGCCATCAGGAGTGTCCTCACGTCATGATGGGATCGAGGCGGTCGGCCACCACCCCGAGTTTCGCCGGATCGAATGGTGCCTCGAACATCGCAATGATGTGGTCGGCGCCCGCCTCGCGGAACTCTCCCACGAGGTCGACGAGCGCGCCGGGGTCGCCGTCGGCCTTGATCTTTGTCGACACCTCGATCTCTGTCGGATCGCGCCCGACGTCGGCGCAGTGACCGTGGAGCACTTCCACCTTGTGCCTGAGCATGTCCGGATCACCGCCCGGGAGGTTCCACTGGTCGGCCCAGAGGGCCGCAATGCGCAGCGTGCGCTTCTCGCCGGTACCGCCGACGACGATTGGGGGATGCGGTTCCTGGATCGGCTTCGGGAGGGCCTTTGCCCCCTCGAGGCGGTAGAAGGAACCGTCGAAGTCCGCGTGATCCTCCGTGAAGAGGAGGTGCAGGATCTCACAGGTCTCTTCGAGGCGATCGAAGCGTTCTTTCCACGGGGGGAGAGGGATGCCGTAGGCAGTGTGTTCGGCCTCGACCCAACCCGTGCCGAGCCCGATCTCCAAGCGCCCGCCCGATACAACGTCGAGCGTTGCGGCCATGTTCGCCAACACGGCCGGGTGGCGGTAGGTATTGCCGGTCACCATCACGCCGAGGCGGATCCTCTGGACGATGCCGCTGAGTGCGGCCAGCATCGTCCATCCCTCGAACACCGGCCCGTCGCAGTCGCTGAAGATCGGGTCGAGGTGATCGAACGTCCAGCCGGCGTCGTACGTCTCGATCCGGTCGCCTTCCTTCCAGAAGTCAACGATCGGCTGCCACTCGCTGTGCTGGGGACGGGTTTTGAACGAGAGTCTCACGGCGCTTCAGTCAATCGACAAACGAGGGTGGCGGAGTTTCGAAGGGGACCATTGATCGCTCCCGGCCGACAAACCGGGCGCGATGTGTGAAGCCCGCCTCGGCCGCCTCCTCCCTGGCCAGGTCGAGGCCCCACGCTGCCTGTTTGGGGGCGTGTGCGTCGCTTCCGAAGCTGATCGCAAGGCCCGCCTCGTGGATCATCCGGATGAAGGTAGGTGATGGGTAGATCTCATGCACCGGATGGCGCAGGCCACCCGTGTTGATCTCGATCACCATGTTGGTCTGTTGGGCCGCGGCGAGGAAGCCTGCATAGAGATCGGTCTGCTCTGTCAGGAACGGCTTGCGCAGGTACTTGACCCGGTCGGGATGGGTGATCACATCGACCGTGCCCGACGAAGCCATCTCCGACATGAGTTCGAAATAGCGTTCATACACACGCCGCGGACCGAGGCGCTCCCATTCGAACTCGGAATGCGCCCGATCGAACCACCAGCCGTCGATCCAGTGGATCGATCCGAGCAGAACGTCCCACGGATACGGCTCGATGAACTCGAGTACGGCGTCGATGTTGTCGGCGAAGAAGTCGACTTCGAGGCCGAGGAGCACAGGGAGTCCGGCATCCTTGGCTGCCAGGATCACCTCGACGTACCGTTCGAGCGACATCGTTCGGTCGGCGAGCAAGTCGTACTCAGTATTGGCTCTGATGGTCGGATCGGATGCCCGTTCCCAGATGTTGCCGATCACGCCGGCCGCTTCGACACACCGATACAGGTGTTCGGTGAAGGTGAGTTCGTTGACGTCGCGCCTGATCGCCTTGTCGACGTACGCCTCGATGTGGTCGAGGCTGTAGCGATCCGGCGGGGGAGGGGGCAGCGGATCGCCCTTTCGATGGGGATACAGGTGGAGATGGGAGTCGCTCATGGTGCCCTTCGAGGTGGTGGCCCGCCGCGGCGCATGCTACACGAGTAGGAGCGACGAATCTGAGAAGAAACGATAATCGATGATCTGAGGAGGCTATGATATTTCTGTCTTGATCCTCGGCCCAAACCGGGCCGACCGCAGAGGGAGTCAGCATGATGAAGGCCGCACAGGTCGGGCTCGGTTGGTGGGGGAGCCAGGTCACGAAGGTCCTGGATGGCAGTCAGAAGATCGAGATCGTCTGCGGTGTCGACCCGTCGTCCGAGATGGCAAAGAAGTACGAGGACGACTACGGCATGCCGGTGTACTCCGACTATCAGGAGGCCCTGGACGACCCCAACGTCGAAGGGGTGATTCTCACGATCCCCCACCTCTTCCACGAAGAGGCGGTCGTACGCGCAGCTGCTGCCGGCAAAGAGATCTTCTGCGAGAAGCCGCTGGCGCTCAGCGTAAGCAGCGCCAGAACGATGATCGAGGCGTGTGACGAAGCGGGCATCGTCATGGGCATTGGCCACGAACGGCGGTTCGAGCCGGCCTGGGAAGAGATGAAGAGGATGGCCGAATCAGGCGAACTCGGCACGATTCTGCACATGGAGGCTCACTGGAGCCACGACCGCTGGCTGGGTATGGCAGCGGACAACTGGCGGGGGAGCAAGGAAGAGGCTCCGGCTGCCGGGTGGACCGGGATGGGCGTCCATCTCAGCGACATGATGCTGAGCCTCGCCGGAGAGGTTGTCGAGGTGCAGGCATACGTTGCCCGCCGGATTCTGGAAATCCCAACCGGTGACGTCGTATCGGCACACTTCAGATTTGCAGACGGATCGACGGGTCACATCGCCGCCCTCTCGGCGACGCCCGACTACGCACGGTTCGCGGTGTTCGGCAGTCATGCCTGGGCCGAAGCGCGTGAGACTCAGCATGTCGATCCGGGCGGCACCACTCACTTCTACGTGCGCCGTCGGGGTGATGCAGATCAGACCAGGATCGACTTCGAGCCCGCCAGTCCTGTGCGAGCCGGCTACGAGCACTGGGCCGATGCCGTCGCCGGCCGAGCCGACTATCGGTTCAGTAACGCTGAGCGATTGGGCAATGTGGCCATCCTGGAAGCGCTGGTGCGTTCGGCCGAGAGCGGCCGGCCGGAGCCCGTCTCCCAGTATGCGTCACGGCTCGGGATGAATTCGG
>CBFDAN010000069.1:0-8169 GCA_965602815.1 uncultured bacterium | reverse complement strand
CACCCGGACATGACGATCACCCCCGGCGTCGACATGTCGTCCGGATCACTGGGTCTCGGATTTGCAGGAGCCCTCGGCATCGCACTCGGCGCCCGCGCCGAAGGCCGGGACTTCACGACCTACGCAATGCTCGGAGACGGCGAATGCAACGAGGGGGTAGTTTGGGAAGGCGCACACGTCGCCGCCCGCTACGCGCTCAGCAACATCGTCGCCATCGTGGACCACAACAAACTTCAGCAGTTCGGCTGGACCGGAGAGTCCCTCGACGACCGCATCACACCGTATACCGGGAGCCAACTCGCCGACCGTTGGCGGGCTTTCGGGTGGGAGGTGATGGAGGTGGACGGGCACAACATCCCGGAGGTCCTTGCAACCCTCGAGGCAGCACGGGACTTCGAAGGCGGACCGGTGGCTGTGATCGCCCACACTGTGAAGGGCAAAGGCGTCTCCTACATGGAAGGCGACTACACATGGCACAGCAAGGTTCCGAACGACGATGAATTCGCCCTCGCCATGAAAGAACTTGGTAAAACCGAAGGAGGTGCGGCATGACGGCGCTTGCCCAAGGCAAAGCCCTGCGCCTGGCATTCGGTGAGACGATCACCGAAATGGCGGAGACCGACCGGCGCCTCGTCGTCCTCGACGGAGACACCGGAAGCTCCACGTTCACGTCGCTATTCGAAGCCGCGCACCCGGACCGTTTCTTCCAGATGGGTATCACCGAGCAGAACATGCTCGGTATGGCCGCCGGGATGGCGACGCTCGGCCTGGTGCCGATCGTCAGCACGTTCTCCTGCTTCATCGTGTCGCGGGCCCATGACTCGATCCGAGTTCTGATCGCCCAGCCGAAGGCGAACGTGAAGATGATGGGTGGCTACGCAGGACTGCTCGCCGGCATGACCGGAAAGACTCACCTGATGTTCGACGACATCTCGATCATGCGCGCCATGGCCAACATGACGGTTGTTGCTCCCGTCGACGAGGTTGAGACCCGCAGCGCCCTCAAGGCGATCATCGAGTATGACGGCCCGGTCTACTTCCGGCTCAACCGGCCAGACACCCCGATCATCTTCGATGAGGACTACGAGTTCGTGCTCGGCAAGGCCGTCGTCGTTCGTGAAGGAACAGATGTCACCGTGTTCTCCACAGGGACGCAGACGGCTCGTGCGTTTGAGGCCGCCGAAGCGCTCGCTGTCGAAGGAATCGACGTACACCTTGTGCACGTCCCGACGGTGAAGCCGCTCGATGTCGACACCGTCGTGGCTGCAGCGAAGAAGACCGGCCTGGTGGTGACAAGCGAGGAGCACACCGTCGTCGGTGGCCTCGGCGGAGCTATCGCGGAGGCGTTGGCCGTGAACGCGCCGACACCCATGATCTTGCACGGACTGCAGGATGTGTTCGGCGAGTCGGGACCCGACGGACCACTCCTCGACAAGTACGGCATCTCCTCGGAGAAAACGGCAGCGGCGATCAAGGGCGCGGTCCAGAACCGTTAGTCCAACCGACAAGGATTCCAACCGAGAGGACGGCAATGAGCCAAACCGACATGTTCAAGCTTGACGGGAAGGTCGTCATGATTCCGGGTGGGAGCGGCGGAATCGGATCCGCGCTCGCTGCCGGTGTTTGTGAGGCGGGCGCACGCGTGGCGGTTGTCGATCGGGATGGTGACGGACTGGCAAGAACCTGCAGCCGCATTCGCGAAGCCGGATCCGACCCGCTCGCCGTCGCCGCGGATCTCACGAACAAGGACGACGCGGACCGCGCCGTCGCCGAGACCATCGAACACTTCGGCCGTCTCGACATCATCATCAACGCTGTCGGAGGCGGCGCCGGCAAAGTGCTGTTCGAAGCGCAGGAATATCCGATCCCCGAGTGGGACTGGATCATGGAACTCAACCTGCGCGCCACGGTGCTCCCCACCCAGGCCGCAGTCCGGGCGATGATCGATGCAGGGAACGGTGGCCGCGTGATCAACATCTCGTCGGTTCGCGCCAATCTCGGCATCAACGCCGGATACTCGGCGTACGTTGCGGCCAAGGGAGCGATCAGCTCCCTCACCCGACAATGGGCGACTGAGTGGGCGAAGCACGGAATCACCGTGAACGCGATCGCACCCACGTTCGTCGACACACCCCAGGTCGCCATGCTGCTCGAGGATCCGGATTTCAAGGCGGGTGTCGTCAATCGCATCCCGATCGGGCGAGTGGGCGAACCGAGCGACTTGATCGGCCCCGTTCTGCTGTTCGCCTCGGACGCGTCATCATTCGTGACCGGTCAGATCCTCGGAATCGACGGTGGATTGACCGCGACGCAGTAAGCCCAAACGAAAGGCCACCCATGGAGAATGTCACTCCCACCGTCTTCACCGAAACCAAAGTCCGCGGGTGCAACCCCAGCTTCGTGGTGACGTCGGATGGCGTCGTCATCATCGATACGCCGCAGTTGCCCACCAAAGCCGTCGAGATGCGGAAGATGGCGGAGTCCCACGGGACACTCCGCTATCTGATCAATACCGAGCACCACGTCGACCACATCTTCGGCAACTACTACTTCAAGGGGGGACCGACGGTCGTCCACCACCAGGGTGTCTACGACAACTTCATGGTGGTCGGCCCGGAACTCGACCCCTTCGCGTACGCGAAGGAAGCACTCCCGACCGATGACCCGGACGGTGAAGCGATCTTCCCGGATCGCGACGTCTACTACTCGGATCCGAACAAGGGCCAGATCGTGTTCACCGGTGACCTCACCCTCCGCGTTGGTGATCACACCTTCGAGTTGCTCCACACGCCGGGCCATACACCGGGCCAGATCGCGGTGTATTGCCCAGAGGAGCGTGCCGTCTTCACCGGCGACACGATCTTCAGCGAGTGCCAGACCTGGCTGATGACGTCGAACGTCGATGAATGGCTCGTGGCCCTCGAACGGATCGGGGAACTCGACGTCGACTACGTGGTCCCGGGCCACGGACCGGTCACGACGAAGGCCTACCTCGCGACCCAGCGGGCCATGTTGATGGAGTGGAAGACGGCCGTCGCCGTCGCTGTGGCGAAGGGATGGACGAGGGAAAAGACGGTCGAACGCGTTGAGTTCAAGGACCGCTACCCGGTCGATATCGGGCAGGAGTACATGATGGACTACATCAACTCCTACAACGCCGGTTCCCTCTACGACAAGCTCACCTCATAGGACCCGAGGTTCCCGGGGAGTTGGCCTCCCCCACCGTGGCATGGCGCGGGGTGGCGCCCGCGCTCGCGGCGACGATCGTCGCCATGCTCCCAAGCTTTCTGACCGCAGCCCTCGTCGTTCAGATCGGGCTCGACACCAGCCTAACCTTGACCGGGCTCGGCATGATCATCAGTCTGTTCTTCGGCATGGCTGCGCTGGTATCGCCGACGGCCGGGCGCCTCTCGGAGCGTACGGGATGGGCGAACGGACTTCGGATCTCTACGTTGCTTTCCGCGCTCGCTCTCGGAACCATCGGCTGGTTCGGTACTTCGGTCGTGGTGATCGGCCTCTCACTCGGGCTCGCCGGAGTCGCCAGCGCCCTCACCCAGACGGCCGCGAACCTCACGATCGCGCGATGCGTGGTCCCGAGTCGCCACGGTTGGGTACTCGGGATCAAACACGCGTGTGTACCCGCCGCGATGTTCCTCGCCGGATTAGCCGTCCCAACGCTCGCACTGACCGTTGGTTGGCGTTGGGCATTCCGGGTAGCCGCCGTTCTGGCTGTCGTAACGGCGGCTTTCATCCCCAGGCGAGAACAGCTCTACACACTCACTCCCCAACCGAAGCCGATCGACACATCGGCCGGCAAGCCAAGCACCCCTATGCACCTCCTTATCGTCCTCGCAGTTGCCGTCGGCCTCGGCATCGGTGCGCTGGATCCCTTGGGTTCGTTCTTCGTCGGCTACTCGGTATCCATCGGTGTGGAAGAGCAGGTCGCAGGTGTCCTTCTCGCTATCGGAGGCTTCTGCGGCATCATCGCCCGACTCGTGGCGGGGCGGCTTATCGACCGGATGGCGCAGGCCGACTTCACGGCGATAGCGTCGATGATGACAGCAGGAGCGCTGGGGATCGTGATTCTGAATCTCGGCGGCTATCTCGGGTTGTTGATCGGCGGATTCATCGTCTTCACAGCCGGCTGGGGATGGTCCGGGTTGTACACGTTCGCCGTGGTGAAGGACAACCCGGAGGCGCCGGCCGCCGCGTGGGGTGTCGCCCAAACCGGCAAGTTTCTCGGGGCCGCCATCGGGCCGCTCGTGTTCGGCATCGTTGCGGATCGCGTCTCGTTCGACGCTGCATTCTGGATGGCGACCGTAGCTCTGCTCACAGCCGCCGGGCTGATCATCTACGTACGAAACCGGCGGCCCACGCCACCTACGCCGCAGACTCGGTTCGCTCGGTGACGAGGGCAGCGGTCATCAAGACGGCCCCCAGGCCGAGCGCAACGCTCATGATGACCCATGCCGCAGTGAACGATGTTTCGGCAACAACGCCGAAGAGTGCAGGGCCAGCGGCCGCGCCGACATAGATACCGGTCATCGTGATACCCGTGGCTGCAGCCGGAGCGGCTGGATTGCGACGCACAACCGCAAAGGTGAAGAGACCGGACCATCCCCACCCGAACGTGAATGCAATCAGCGAACCGGCCACAATCGCCGGGTCGGTGCCGATGGTCATCACAGCGATGCCGATGGCGCCGAGAGCGAGGAATACGGAGACCGTCAGCAGGCCACCTGCGGTCCGCCGATCGATCAGCCACCCCATGATGATGCGAGTGAGGATTCCGAGAATGCTCCCAACAGCGAGCAGCACACCGGCGGCACCCTCCCCGAAGCCGACGTCGACCGCGTACGGAACCAGGAAGGTCGCCAGCGCATCCATGCCGAAAATTCCGAGACCGGCGCCCACGGCCATCACTACAAGGAGCGACAGGGGTGAACTGCGGACCGGAGGCATATCGGATCGCGTCACCTCGCCTCGATCGACCTCGAACGAGGCCGGAGAAGACGGCACCAGAAGGGCTGCGATCACCGCGAGCGCAGCGCACATCACGTAGACCCACTGCCAACCGAGAGGGATCGCAACAATGGGCAGACCCAGGCCGGCGATCGCGGTCGCAGCGGGTATCGCACCATGTTTGAACCCATAGGCCAGACCCTGGCGCTCGACGACTGTGCAGCGAGCGATGCCAAGATTGACCGCAGGATGCGCCAATGCCAGAGCGAGGCCGCCTGCCACCGTCACCAATCCGAGCATCACCACAGAATGACCAAGGATGGGCGTCAACAGCAGCGTCGCCGCCGCGCCCAAAGCCGCAAAGCGCATCGCGGGTGCCCAATCCAGGCGCTCGACCAACCGACCGAGACGTGACGAACCGAGTGCCGACATGCCGAAGAATGCCCCCACGATGAGCCCGATCCCGGCTTCAGCGATACCCAGAGACTCTGACAGTTGCACGGCCAGCGCGCCGGGAAGGAAACCGGGAAGGATCGCAACCGTGATCGTGAGAATTGAGGCAGCGATCACCCGCCAACGGAGACCGGATCCCTGCCGACCGGCAGACGGTTTGGGTGCGCTCATGTTCCACTCAGCTCGACAACGGGCGAGGGCTCAAATGGGGCACGTGCGTTGGACCTTTCGCCTCGTCGGCGGCTAATCTTCGATAATCGATGATACGGACCCAAAACACCAGACACCAACCGGGAACGGGGACCTGTCGGCCGTCAGCGCTCCCCGGATACTCCGCTCTCCCCCAACGAGCCGACCGAGGAGACATCCATGACTGACGCATCCGGCAACGGGACTGCGTTCGTTCCCGACTTTCGTTCCGAGATAACACCAGAGGTTCGGCTTGCGATGTACGCCGCAATGACGAGAGCACGTGTGTTCGAGAAACGCGCCTACGACTTGTTCATGAGCGGCTTGGTGAAGGGCACCACCCACCTCGGCACCGGGCAGGAAGCCATTGCTGCGGGGTTCTCGACGGCGATGCGGAGCGACGACATGGTGTTCTGCACGTATCGCGGCCACAACCACACGTTGCTTCGCGGGGCACCGATGGACTCGCTCATGGGTGAACTCCTTGGCCGAGAGAGCGGTTGTTGTGGGGGCAAAGGCGGATCGATGCATCTCACCGACGTCGAGCAGCACGCCATGGGCTCGTATGCGATCGTCGGGGCACACCTTCCCGTCGCCGCCGGCACCGCCTGGGCATCCCAAGAACGAGGTACCGGGCAGGTGACGGTGTGTTTCTTCGGAGACGGGACGACCAATATTGGGGCGTTCCACGAGTCCCTCAATATGGCCGCGGTCTGGGGGCTTCCCGTGGTGTTCGTTTGTGAGAACAACCTGTACATGGAGTACACGCCGATCTCGTCGGTTACAGCCGTGCCAAACCCGGCCGCCGACCGTGCCGCTGCCTACGGGCTCGACCGAATCATCGTGGACGGAAACGACGTCGACGCTGTATATCGAACTGCGCTCATGGCGTTGGAACGTGCACGCTCGGGCGACGGCCCCTCCCTCATCGAGGCTCAGACCTACCGGCACTACGGCCATTCACGAGCCGATCCGGGCAAATACCGCCCCGACGACGAGGTCGAAGCCTGGATGAGCAAGGACCCGATCGTCCAGTACCGGGCGAGGCTGGAGGAGATGGGTATCGCCGCCACTGATCTCGATCGTATCGAGGAGGAAGCCAGGGCAGAGATCGACGCTGCCACCGAAGCAGCGAAGGCATCCCCGGAGCCCGGCGAAGCGGTGTTGATGACCGACGTTTGGGCAGATGGAGGTTCCTCATGGCGACGCTGACCTATCGCGAAGCTGTCGCCCGTGGCATCGCCCAGGAGATGGCGCGCGACGAACGGGTACTCCTCATCGGTGAAGACGTCGCCGAGGCGGGTGGTGTCTTCAAGACGACCGAGGGCCTCCGCGAACGATTCGGACCCCGCAGGGTCCGCGACACTCCCATTTCCGAAGAGGCCATCACCGGCATGGTGATGGGGGCTGCCATGAACGGCCTGCGTCCCATCGGCGAGATCATGTTCAGCGACTTCCTCGCCACCTGTTGGGACATCGTGGCCAATCAGATCGCGAAGACCCGCTACATGACCGGCGGACAGGTTGAGTTGCCGCTCGTCTTGCGCTCCGCCAACGGTGGAGGCTCTCGCTTCGGCGGTCAGCACTCGCAGAGTGTTGAGAATTGGGCGATGGCGATACCGGGACTCAAAGTTGTCGCTCCTTCGACACCGGTTGACGTTGTCGGGTTGATGGCCGCCGCGATCAGGGACCCCGACCCAGTGGTATTCCTCGAACACAAGGCGCTGTTCGCAACGAAGGGTGAGGTGCCCGACGGCGAGTTGGTCGATGTGCTCGGGCGCGCCACCACAGTTCGGCACGGAACCGACGCCACGATTGTGGCCCTCGCCGCCATGGTGCCGAAGGCCATCGAGGCAGCGGAAGTCCTAGGTCGCGAGGGAATCAATACGGAGGTCATCGATCCACGGACACTGGTTCCGCTCGACGTGACCACGATCGCAACGTCGGTGGCCAAGACCGGCAGGCTCTTCACCGTGGAAGAGAATCCCCGTCTGTGTGGCTGGGGTGCCGAAGTCGCCTCCATCGTGGCAGACGAGTGCTTCTGGGACCTCGACGGCCCGATCGTACGGATCACCACGCCACATATCCCGCTACCGGCTGCCGACGCCATCGAGGACATGGCGATCCCGTCGGTCGATCGAATCGTGGAGACCGTCCGCACGTCGTTGCAGTAGCGGGCGGAACTACTCCTCTGCCGGCACGTAGCGGTCGTGCTCCTCGAAGACGTCGAGACCGCGTGTCCCGGGTTCGACCCATGTCGTGTGGGGAACGCCGCCCGGCACGAAATACGTGTCTCCCCGATGGCAGATGTTCATCTCATCACCCACCTTGATGCGCACCGTCCCGCTCAAGACGATCCCCCACTGATCGCCATGAACGTGTTCGGGAACGACGACCTCGCGATCCCTCGCCTCGTAGAACATCACGAGGCCGCGATCACCTGACGACAGATAGGCGTCGAGCGCGACCTTGCCATCCGGGCGCGGCAGGGACTTGACGAAGTCGGGGAACTCGTTCTCCGAATTCATCCCGAGATGTTAGGCATACTGGGACACGGGCTCCGGC
>CBFDAN010000068.1:0-8203 GCA_965602815.1 uncultured bacterium | reverse complement strand
GCCGTTTCGAACCGTCTTCTGGCCATGGGATTCTCGTTCGGCATCGCGCTGGGCCTTGGTCTCACGGCAGTCGCGCCGTGGCTCGGCTCCTGGTTCACATCAGACGAGGCAGTTCTGCTGGCGTTCGCCTCGATTCTGCCTATCTTGATCATGATGCAGCCGATCAACGGCATCGTCTTCGTCTGGGACGGCGTCGCTATCGGTGCCGCAGCATTCTTGGTCCTGGCGTGGAGCGCGCTTTCTGCAGCAATCGCGACGATCGGCTTCCTACTCGTCGTGATCCCACTCGGGTGGGGACTGGTCGGCGTATGGACCGGACTCGTGGTCCTGATGTTGTTTCGGGCTATGGCCCTGTGGTGGTGGTACGCGTCCCGCTTCGCCGCGCTCGGACGAGATCCATCCCCTTCGTCTCCGGGAGCGTGAGGATCAACGCCATAGAGATGAGGAGACCGGCACCGAGAGAGGCGACGGTCTTCGGCAGGCCGATGCGGTCTATGAGTACGCCCCCGACGAGGAAGCCCGAGATGCTTCCCAGGATGGCGACGTTGGTGACCCATGCGGCCGACGTTGCCCGTACGCGAGTCGGGAACAACTCCGCACGCATCGCACCAAGTGCGGGTGTCAGCATGGTGGCTCCCATCGTCGCAACGAAGATCGACGCGGCAAGGAACCAGCCGGAATTGAGGAGATAGAAGCCGACCCCTCCGACGAGTCCGAGTGCAAGTGCGACGAGCGCCGTCGGCCGGCGGCCCGATCTGTCGGCCATGCGTCCTCCGATGAGCAGGCCAAGGGCTCCGAGACCACTCGCGGCGATAAGGAGGAAACGGGCGGCGCTTGCCTCCCACGCCAAATCGTTGATGAGGCGTTCGAGAACGAAATCGAATGCCGGAGCCGAGAATGCCGAAACGAAGAATGAGACGCCGGCGATTGGCCAGAAGTGCCTACCCAACCCCATCCGGAGGGCAGAGAAAAACGAGATCGGTTCTCCGGGCCGATACGCCCGGCTCTCCGGAAGGTACCGCATGAGCATTGGAATCGCGAGCAGCCCGAGGCCGGCGAGGGCGAAGAGGATCCGCCACGCAGAGTCGGCCCGCTCCGCAACGGGGAGCAGCAGAAGGCCGGTGCCGACCCCGAGTGAGCCGGCGAGGCCGTACAGGCCCATGCCGTATCCACGAATGCCGGGACTCAACTCTTCGGCGAGCAACACCATTCCGATTGCGGCGATCGCCACCACGGCGACGCGAACCACCGACTGAGCGATCACGTAGGCAACGGTGGTCGGAACGAATGCCGTGAGGAGGCTTCCGAGTGACATCAACCCGAACGCGATGATCAGCGGGTCCTTGCGACCTCTTCGGTCGGCGGCGATCGAGAAACCAACTGCGGTGAGCGACACGGCGCGCACGATGGCGAACACGACACTCATGTTCCCTTCCGTCAAGCCGAGGGACAGCCGGGCGAATGGCAAGGTGTGCGCCATTTGCGCACCGCCGTAGCCGGCGATGAACGCAACGATCCCGAGCAAGAAGACGATCCTGCGATCGGCGGTTGAGAATGGATTCGTGGGATTGAGGAATTGGGGAAGCGCCATGCGAGCAACGAAGAGGGGACTGGGACTCCGGGAGCCTACCGCCCGAAAGGCGGAAGTCCGACCGGGAACAAACATGGCCCGGTTACCGTTCTCGTGGACCGACACCATTCGGAGGATCCCCTGAGCGAAGTCAATCTCATTGCAGCCGTGCTCGCGGGAGCAGCCTCCTTCCTGTCACCATGTGTCTTGCCCCTCCTCCCGGGCTACATCTCGCTGATGTCGGGGTACTCGATGCAGGACCTCTCAGAGGGCAATGTATCGATGCGCCGCGTGGTAGGGATGACCGGCCTGTTCGTTCTCGGATTCACCTTGGTGTTCGTCGGTCTCGGTGCCACCGCCACGTCAATCTCGTCGTGGCTCGCAACACCAGTGTTCACCGTCATCGCCGGCTGGGTGATCGTCGCAATGGGACTCTTCATCGCAATCACCGCCGTTTGGACCCCGTCTTGGCTGGTGCCAATCATGCGAGAGCGGCGGGTCGATTCCCACGGGGCCAGACGATTTGGTTACCTGGGGCCGCCGGTAATGGGAGCGGCGTTCGCCTTTGGCTGGACCCCTTGTATCGGTCCATTCCTCGCCTCCGCCCTGCTTTTGGGTTCGACATCCGACACGGTGGGACAAGGCATGCTGGTGCTGTTCTTCTACTCACTCGGTCTCGGGATCCCGTTCCTCCTGACCTCGCTGCTCCTGGCCAAGGCGTTCTCGGCGTTCGGCTGGGTGAAACGTCACTTCACCGCGATCACTGTCTTTTCGGGCCTCATGCTCGCGGTCTTCGGGCTTCTGATGATCACCGGGCGAATCGCCAACCTCTCGGGGTACTTCTCGGATCTCCTCGCGTGGCTCGGCCTGGATCGTCTTACCGAATCCTGAGTTCGACTCCGGCGGGGCACGGTCACCGAACGATCCGACCTAACGTAGCCGAGTGCAGATGTCGCTGAACAAGGAACGTTTCATCGATCTCGCGCAACGCCACACGGTTGTGCCGATCGCCGTCGAGGTGCTCGGCGACCGAGAGACGCCGGTCTCCGTGTTCGAAGCACTCGTTGGAGACGCTGACGGCTTCCTTCTCGAGTCAGTCGAGGGAGGCGAGCGGTGGGCGCGCTGGTCGTTCGTCGGCTGGGAGCCGGCGTTCACGGTGGTAGCCCGCAACGGCCGGACCGAGACAGTCGGCGCAGAATTCGATCTCCCCGACGGCGATCCACTTGAGGTCCTCGGCGTCCTCCTCGAGCGATTCACCGCTCCCGACGGGGAAGCGTGCGGCTTCCCGGGCGGGGTGCCGCCCCTGCACGGGGGTTTCGTCGGCTACCTCGCGTACGACGCGGTCCGCTATGTCGAGAAGCTCCCTGGTGGGCCCCCCGACGATCGGGGACTCCCGGAGATGGTCTGGCACGTCGGGGGTGCCCTCGCCGCCATCGATCGTTTCCGCGACACCATTCTGATCATCCGCAACGTGATCGTCGGGGACGATCCGGCCGGGGCGTACGATGTGGCTCGGACCGAAATCCAGCGCGACGTGGCTCGACTCGCAAGCGCCCCGAAGCGCCCGATGGGTGAACGTCCGGATTTCAACTTGGTTGCCCCCGCGGCGGCGAACACCAGCCGTGAGGACTACGAAGCCTCCGTTGAGCAATCGATCGAGTACATCAACGCCGGCGATGCCTTTCAGATCGTTCCCTCGGTTCGATTCGAGGTCGCGTTCGATGGTGACGCGTTCGCCGTGTATCGGGCGCTGCGCCTGGTAAATCCGTCGCCGTTCATGTACTTCGTGCGCCACAAGTCAGTGTCGATCGCAGGGTCTTCGCCGGAATTGATGACCCGGGTCCGCGACGGCGTGGCATACAGCCGCCCGATCGCGGGCACCCGACCCCGCGGAGCCACTCCCGTGGCCGATGCTGCCCTCGAGGCCGAATTGCTTGCCGACCCGAAAGAGCGAGCCGAGCATGTCATGTTGATCGACCTAGCCCGGAATGACCTCGGACGCGTCTGCGAATTTGGCACGGTTACGGTCGATGACCTGATGGTCATCGAGCGCTATTCACATGTCATGCACATCGTCTCGGGCGTGTCCGGGGTCGTTCGAGCGGGCCTGGGACCGGTCGATGTGTTGAGATCGACGTTCCCGCACGGCACGGTGACCGGGGCGCCGAAGTTTCGGGCTATGGAGATCATCGACGAACTCGAGCCCACGGCTCGGGGTCCGTACGCCGGTGCCGTCGGCTACCTCGATTTCTCCGGCAATCTCGACACGGCAATCGGACTTCGCACCATGATCGCCGAGGGGAACCGGGCATGGGTCCAGGCCGGTGCCGGGATCGTTGCCGACAGCGATCCTCCTTCGGAGTACCGCGAATGTGTCGACAAGGCGGCTGCCGTCTTGACGGCCATTGCTGCCGCACCCCACCTGCGATGACTCAGGCTCAATTAACCGGCTTCTTACGGTTCTCGAACACAAATCTGCGAGCCTCGGGGCCAACACGGGCGAGGTGCTGATGACCAACGGAGGTGTCGTGCTGCTCATTGAAGACGAAGAAGAAATAGCTGATTTGCTTCGAATGGCGTTCGAGCGGGAAGGTTTCCGGCTGATCCATGCAGCCGACGGTGAATCGGGTCTCGAGCGTATGCGTGATCGCGATCCGCGAGCCGTACTCGTCGACGTCGGACTGCCGGGGATCGACGGGTTCGAAGTGTGTCGGAGGATCCGCGCCAACTCGGACGTGCCGATCATCATGTTGACGGCGCGCGACACCGAGCTCGACACGATCGTTGGACTGGAGATCGGAGCGGATGACTACGTCACGAAACCCTTCTCGGTTCGAGAGTTGGTCGCCCGAGTCAGAGCTGTGCTCCGCCGGAGCGAAGAGGCTCCGCTCGAGCGCACCGTTCTCGACGTGGGAGGTTTCGTGATCGATGGTGGCAGGCGCGAGGTCACACGGCCGGACGAGTCAGTGGTGCGTCCGACCGCACGCGAGTTCGATCTGCTGTGGTACCTGGCCGACAACGCCGGGCTGGTCTTGTCTCGCGGTCAGATCCTCGAAGCCGTTTGGGGCTACGACTACTTCGGAGAAACCCGTACGGTCGATGTCCACATCCGGCAACTCCGCAAGAAGCTCGACGGCGTTCCGATCGAGACGATCTGGGGCGTCGGATACCGCATCGACCCATGAGCCGGCAAACCTCGTGACGCGCCGCATCGCAATCGGAACCATCGCCATCGCGGTTGTGATGCTGGTCGTAGGTTTGATCGGAGTTGCCTACGTCAACCGGCTGCTCCAGACGCAGGCTCAGGACGAGTTGTTCCGCCAAGCCGAAGCCACCGGCAGGCTCGTCGAAGGTGCCCTTGCGGACGTGGGACGCAACCCTGGGGCCGGCCTCGAAGGGCAACTACGCGCAGTCCGGAGCGAGGCCGCTCGTGTTCTCGATCGGGCCCGGGTCGTTGGGGGCCACGAAGTTGTGGAGGCCGTCTTGGTCACGCCCAGTCGGTCGTACCCCCTGTCGCTCGGGCAAGATCTCATGCCGCTCCTCCCGCCCGACCTCGAAGAGCGCGAGGCGCTGACTCTCGATGTCGACGGGACCGAGTTGCTCGCAACCGTGCAGCGCTTTCCTCTCGGGGCCAGCGAGATCGTTGTTGCGATCGGTCGAACGGCGCCGCTTCTTCCCATTCGAGGTATGAGCCGGGCGCTGCTGCTTGCCGTCGTTGTGGGTGTCGTTCTGATCGTCGTCTTCGGCATCGGCATGGCGCGCTGGGTGCGCGAGCGGCTTGCCGGCCTTGAGACCGCCTCGAACCAGATCGCTGCTGGGGACCTCTCAGCCCGGGCCCCCGTCGACGGAGACGACGCGATTGCCACCGTCGCAATTGCGTTCAACGACATGGCGGCGAACCTGCAGGCAACCCACCTGCGGGAGCGGGAGTTCCTGATGAGCATCGGGCACGATCTGCGAACACCGCTGACCACGATCCGCGGGTACGCCGAAGCACTCGACGAGGGCGCTATCGCGAGCGATGACGCCGAGCGGGTTGCGGCGGTGTTGCACACCCAGACCGACCGTCTCACTCGGCTCGTTGAGGATGTCATGCTCCTCGCGAGGCTCGAGGCCCGGGAGTTCACGTTGCGTCCGGAATCAATCGACGTGGCTGCCCATCTCGGCGGAGTCGTTGACACCTATCGTGGTCGCGCCGCCGAGATCGGTGTGAAGCTCGAATTCACGTCAAGCCTGTCGGTGATGGCGACCGTCGATCCCGATCGGCTCGATCAGGTCTGTAGCAACCTCATCGAGAATGCACTGCGCTACACCCCGGAGCACGGAACAGTGACGGTCGCAGTTGAGGCGGGACAACACGCCGTGCAGCTTGTGGTCGGTGATACCGGACCCGGCATTGATCCCAGCGACGCCGACCGAGTCTTCGACCGACTCTACGTCGCGCAGCGGTACCACCCGGTTCGTCCCGAGGGGAGCGGCCTTGGCCTGACGATCGTGCGCGAACTTGTCGACGCCATGAACGGGGCCGTTCGCGTGGTGAGCACACCCGGCAGGGGCTCCCAGTTCATTGTCGAGATTCCGGTCTAGGTCTCAACTGAGTGCATACTCCTGCGATGCAAATGTCCGTCGCCGCCATCGTGCTCTCCGTGATCGTCGGGGCGGGATGCTCCGGTCCATCCAGCGACGTGTTCGGCGTCGATCTGTACTCGTCGTCGTGCGCTCACTGCCATGGGGGTGACCTGGCGGGCGGCATCGGTCCAGCGCTCGGCCCAGGTTCTGGCGCCGCCACGCTCACCGATCAGCAAATCGTCGACGTGATCCGGATCGGACCTGGTGCGATGACGTCCTTTGGGGATCGGTTCACCCAGGCGCAACTCGACAGCTTGGTCGAGTACTTGCGCACCGAGCAAGGGTCGTAGCGCCTCGTGATGCTGGATCGCATACTCTCCGACTCCCGGGTGCGAAGTGATGAGGCCGCCGCCCATTCCGCCAGGTTTGTTGCGGCGGCGGCTCAATCGCAACCCGCCCGAGGGTTTGCTGCAGCGCTTGCCGAACCGGGGCTCTCGGTCATCGCCGAGGTCAAGCGGCGGTCACCGTCGAAAGGAGTCCTGGCCGCCGGTCTCGACGCAGTTGGACAGGCTGAGATCTACGAGGGGGCGGGTGCCTGCGCGGTGAGCGTTCTCACCGAACCACTGCATTTCGACGGCTCGCTCGATGACCTCGTCGCGGTGAGGGATGCGGTTTCGATCCCCGTGCTGCGCAAAGACTTCCTCCTGGAACCTGCCCAGGTGTTTGAGGCTCGAGCTGCAGGGGCCGATGCCGTGCTTCTGATTGTTGCAGCGCTCGGCGCCGATCTGCTGGGTCGAATGATCGCCGCGACGGCGGAGGCCGACATGGACGCACTCGTCGAGATTCACGACCTGGACGAGGCGGTGATCGCTCGTGCGGCCGGCGCAACGCTGATCGGCGTCAACAACCGAAATCTCATGACGTTCGCAACCGACCTTGGTGTTGCGGAGGGACTCGCCTCAACGGTGCAGGAGGAAGGGATTGTTGCGGTGGCCGAGAGCGGGATTCACACTCCACAGGATGCTGAGCGCATGCAGAGCGCAGGCTACGACGCGATTCTTGTGGGGGAGGCTCTGGTCGTCGCCGACGACCCCGCGGCAACATTGGCACGTCTGGTCGGAAGATCGTGACCTGGGTCAAGGTCTGTGGCCTTACCCGGGAATCCGATGTTGCACACGCGGTTGATTCCGGGGCCGATGCACTGGGCTTCGTGATTGCGCCCGAGTCTCCGCGTGCAATCGATCAACGCCGGGCGGCCACGCTGATGGATGGAGTCCCGGTGCCACGGATCCTGGTGACCGTGGACGCTCCCTCAGATGAATTGGAAGCAGCGGTGGCGGAGACCGGTGCCGATGGGATACAGCCGCACGGTCAGCACGCCGAAGAAGCGGCCCGTTGGGCGCAGAGCAGCGGCTTGATCGTCCTTCGACCGGTACGTCGCGGCACCGACGGTGGATGGGGCGTCGGCACGATCCCGGATGGGCAGATCCCGCTGCTCGATTCGGCAACCGGCAGCGCTCACGGCGGTACGGGACGTCCGCTCGACTGGAAGCGTCTCTTGCCTCCGGCACGCCGCTTCGTGCTCGCCGGCGGGCTGACTCCGACCAACGTCGCTGCGGCCATCGAGATGGTGCATCCGTGGGGGGTTGATGCTTCGTCGGGGTTGGAGTCGGCGCCGGGGCTCAAGGATCCCGCTAGGGTCGCCGCCTTCCTGCAGGAGGCGAAGCGCCAGTGACCGGGCCAGACGACCGAGGACGATTCGGTGCCTACGGCGGTCGCTACGCGCCCGAAACGCTCATGCCCGCCCTCGAGGAACTCGAGCGCGAGTTCTCGATCGCATGGAAAGACCGTACGTTCCGGGCTGAGCTTGGAGAACTGCTGGCCACGTATGTCGGTCGGCCTACCCCGGTCTACCACGCGAAGCGCCTCTCGGACCAACTTGGACTCGATCTGTGGCTGAAGCGGGAAGACCTGGCGCACACGGGCGCCCACAAGATCAACAACACGATCGGTCAAGCGCTCCTTGCCAAACGTATGGGGAAACCCCGGGTGATTGCCGAGACG
>CBFDAN010000067.1:0-8219 GCA_965602815.1 uncultured bacterium | reverse complement strand
ATGGCACGCGACATTCTCGGACATGGCCCACTTCTTGCTCCGGAGCAGATGGTGGTGATCGACACCGACCTCGACCGGGCCAGGGGAGTGGCCAGGGCGAACATGGCCCGCTACCTCAGACTGCCCAACTACACGAACAACCTGTTGCGCTGTGGATTCAAACAAGCCGACATTGACGACATGACAGATCGGCTCGTTGACGGGATCGTCGCTTGCGGTGATCTCGACGTCACGGTTGACCGCGTCCAGCAGCATCTCGATGCCGGCGCCGACCATGTCTGCATCCAGGTTCTCGCGGCAGGCAATGATCTCGATGCCACGATCGCCCTCTGGCGCGAGTTGGCCGACGCCTTCGACCTGTAGGCCAATCGGCACCGTCTTGGGTACCACCTACCGGGTGACTGCGTCGTCCCTCGCCGAGAGGTACTTCCCTGCGACGCTCACGGCGAATGAAGACAGAACGGCGCATCCCGCCACACCCCAGGCGGCGAAAAGAACCCGACTCGCCGTCGAGTCACCGTCGCCGCTCACGAGGGTGATGAAGAACAGTGACCCAACGACGCCGAACACGATTGAGGCGATGACGAAGACGCGTGTTGCGGTTCTCTGCATTGGCAAAGCGTACTGAGGGTCTGACGATGTACGGACGGTCGGCCACCCCCAATGAATCGGTTCGTTTGCCGCGAACGGCGGCACTGTCAGCCGGCCGGGGCGTTGCTGCTCTGTTCCGTCACTTGCTGCTTGAGACCGCGCCCGGCGATGAGGTAGAGCGGCGCCGCGGCACTGAGGATGATCGCCCCGGCCACAATGGCGACGGTCAGACTGGTCGCATCGGCGAGCATTCCGAGGGCAATCCCGCCGAGCATGGCTCCCGTCTGAGCGGTCAGGCTGTTGACCGACACGACGGTCGCCCGGCTCCGGCTATCGACGACCGCACGGTGGAGCATCCCCTGGTGGATCGGGTCCGAGGCACCGTTGATCCCGATCGCCAACACGTAGGCGATCACCACTCCAATGGGTCCGACGGCGAAGGCAATGCCGAGCACGGTGATGCCCTGGGCAATGCGCAGGCCTGCGCCGGCACGAGCCGGGCTCAAGCGCCGAGTGAGAACGGGAACGAGTGCGGCGCCGCCGGCTGCGACAAGCCAGGCCACGGTGCTGGCAGGGCCGAGGACCGCGGCCGCCTGGTCGGCGCTGTCCATCACAACTTCGAGTTTCACGGGCGAGTAACTCTCGACGGAATGGATCCCGAGGCCCCAGAGGAACTCCACCAAAACCAGGGCGACGAGGGCTGTGCTCCCTCGAACGGTGCCGACGGCCGTGGCGACGATGGCCGGAACTTCCGACACTGCCCGCTTGACCGCGTCAACGGTCCAGTGCTGCCGGGGTTCGGTCATGAGTGTGGCGATCGCGACCCACTCGAGGACGAGCAAGACCAGCGCCACGACGAGAGGCGTCACGAGCGGGTCGACCTCTGGCAGCGGATTGAACGCAACGAGTGCGCTGCTCGCGAGCGCACCAATGCCAATCGCCAGACCGGTGACGACGCCGGCCTGAGAGAGGCTGCGTTCGATGTTTGCGTCGGAGTCAACGGCTTGGGCGGTGTCGACGTACCATGAGTCGAGCGGTCCGCTCTCCAACGCGCGGTACACCCCCATCAGGCCGGCCGCCAACACGAGCACCGGCACCGAGTTTGCGCCGATCAGGATGACGATCGCGGCAACCTCGAAGACGGTTGCCACGAGCAGAACCGTGCGCCGACCGATTGCATCTGCCAGGCCACCGCTCGGCAACTCGAGGAGGAGCACCATCAGACCCTGGCCCGCGAACACGATGCCCAGTTGTGCGAGGCTCAGCCCGCGCTCGAGGAGGACGAGTACAAGCACCGGGACGAGGAGGCCGGTCGGCAGCCACCTCAGCCCACGCAGTATGAGGAAACGTCTGCGGACCGTCAACGAGTCGGTGGGCCGGCGCGTCATACGCTCGGCTCCACAGGGGAGGAGGAATTGAACGGTACAACTCGGAGTCCGTCAGCGTCGACTCGACGGAAGTTGATGTGCGGGCGGTGGTTGTTTCGTTCGTTCATCTGCCTGCCAATCTGGTGTGACAGCATTATGATGTCATATTGATGTCAGATTGTCAACTCCTTCGGTGCATGAGAAATCCCGGGCGCAGCAGTGCGTGTGGTCGCTCTTGTCAGCCGTCCAGAACCGGTGATATGGGGCCATCGCAGGTCGATTCGGCCATTGTCCTCTACTTCACCGGCGTGCGTCCGCCGCATGATGGTGTGGAGCGCCGTAGAGGAGGATGTCGTGGCAGGACGTCTCGTCGATGTGGGGTTTCTCCTGTTCACCGGCGAAGGACTGCGGCCGAATCATGTCGAACCGGAGCTATCCGTCGTGGATCTGGGGATGCTGGGTGAGGAGGCAGGCTTCGACTCGATCGGTGTCATCGACCACCTTCGATGGAACACCTCGACGGGTCCGCACGGCTTCTGGGAGTGCACGTCGATTGTTGCGGCGCTCGCGGCCGTGACGTCGCGTGTCCGGCTGTTCACGGCCGTCTTGGGCTCCCCGTTCCGCAACCCGGCGCTCGTAGCCAAGATGGCGGAGACGATCGACATGATCAGCGACGGCCGATTCGTACTCGGGATGGGTGCGAGCAGCGGGCCGCCGGAAGAGTACGAGTCGTTCGGCTTCCCCCGGGATCACCTGTACTCCCGATTCGCCGAAGCGATCGAGATCATCAGCAGCCTGCTTCGCGAGGGGCAGTGCGATTTCGACGGCACGTTCTACCAGGCACGGGACTGCGTGCTGCGACCGCGCGGACCCCGACCCGCGGGTCTCCCGATCGCAGTCGGTGCGAGCGGTCCAAAGATGATGCGTCTCGCCGCGCGTTTCGCCGACGAATGGAACGGACTCACGTTCGGTACGCCGACACTCGACTACTTCGCGCCCATGCTCAGAGATGTAGATGCGGCGTGTCGTGAGGTCGGGCGCGACCCTGCGACACTCCGGCGATCCATCGACATCATTGTCGCCCCGACAAACGTCTCCGACATTGGGATTCCTGGGTTCGGAATCCCGATCCACGGAACGCCCCCCGAGATCGCCGCGCAACTCGCAGCCTTCTCGGACATCGGAATCGCCGAAGTCCATGTGTACCTGTGGCCGCAGTCGACCGCCGCGGTCGAAGCAATGGCACCCGTGCTCGAAGCCCTCGACGCCGCATAGCGAGCCTCGCCTGCGACAGGCGCCAGTGACGGTTTCGCGGCCCGGCTCCGGATTAGCTGACCGTGAACTCCACCAGCGGAGCCTCATCGACCCACCGCGGGAGGATGTGTTCGGCCTTGGCCGGCTCGTTGTCCCAACTCTCGGTGAGGATTCGGTATAGCACCGTCGCTCGTTGGTCCCCGTCGGTGATCTCGTGCGCCTCCGCCGGGACGTCGGCAGTCACGCCGTCCTTGAGATGGAGCGTGAACTGCGGGTTGGCGATCATGTTTGCCAGCCAGTTACGTTTGATGCCTGGTTTGCCGGTTATGTAGTACTTCCCGTCGAACTGATGAAAGACGATTTCGATGCGGCGATCCGCACCGCTCTTCGCCCCGACGGTGGTGATATCGACCACGCCGCCCCGGGCAAGAGCTTCCCTGGTTGTTGTGTCCATGCAGCGGCAACGGATTCGAGAACCCGCCTATTCCTCGAGCCACACGGGGTTAAGTCTCGGTGGCCGGCGGGGCCTGGAGGCACGTTGACATTGCGCTCCTCGTCAGGGTTGTTCGCTCAACGTATCGCACCTACGCCATTGCGGTCCGGCTCGACGTGGTGGATGGTCCCGGCTGGACCTTTGGGCGCTCGCTACTGCGCTACGGCGCGCGACGCCCGCACCCGTGTGTAGCCGACACCACCCGCGAGAGCCAGGATTCCCAGAGCCACAACGGCCAGGGCGATCGTCGGCAGACCGCTGCTGCCACCGGTTTGGACGTCATGAATGAGCGATGGTGTCGGGTCGTTGGTACCGGGTGCCACCGCTGCGACCGCGTCGGAGCCGTCGTCAACCGCTGCATCTGCCGGTGCGGGTTCACCGTTGACGAGCAGCAGCGTATGTGCGACTAGCGCGTTGAGGCTCTTCTCGGTGAGGTCTGGGTAGTCCGGCATCCGGGGCCCACCGTTCACGATCATGGCTGCCACGCCTGCTGCGTCGAGGTTCTCACTGAAGGGCGCCACCGTTCCCCGGCCTTTGCCGTCCGCGCCGTGACACGTGGCACAGAGTTGTGTATAGAGGCGTCCGGTCGAGGTTTCCGGAGACACAGTCGGAGCGACGATCGCTTCGTCGGTCCCCGGTCCCAACGCCAGCACGAACGCGGCGACGGCCTCGATCTCCTCAGGAGTCATACGGCCCGAGTATCCGGGCATTGATCCCAGACCATCGGTCGTCACAGCGATCAGCTCGGCTCGGCTGAGCGACGTACCGGCGATCGGACCGCTTCGGCCGCCTTGTCCGTGGGCACCGTGGCACGTCGAGCAGTACCGGGTGTAGAGCGCAGCGGAATCAATGCCGCCGCTTTCGCCGCCGACGGAGGTGGTGCCACTGCCGCTGGCGCCGAGGGATGACAGGTAGGCGACGACTGCGGCAAGCTGATCTGAGCTGAGCCGCGACGCATAACCGGGCATGGAGCCGACACCTCGCGAGATCACTGAGGTGAGTTCCGAATCGGTGAGCGAGTGGTCGACGAGGTCTCCGCCGGATGGACCGTGACAGACCGCGCACGATTCCGCAAAGACTGCAGCACCGCTCGGCGGCGGCGAGCCGGGCTCGGTGGTTGTGGTTGTCGCCGCGCCGCCGGTCTTCCCGGCGACATAAGCCACAACAACATCGGTCTCGGCCTGGGAGAGGCGCGTTGAGAAGCCGGGCATACCCGTGGTTCCGCTGTTGGTCACTGAAGCAATCCGGCTGGTGCTGAGGTTGCGTCCCACGAGGTCTCCGCCGGAGGCGCCGTGACAGGCGGCGCAGTGGCTCGAGTAGACGCCGGCACCGCTCGGTGGAGGTGGCGGCGGCGAGCCCGGGAGAGTTGTTGTTGTCGTGGTGGGCGTGGGAACCAGCGAGAGGATGTAGCCGGCGATCGCGTCGATCTCGGCGGCGGTGTAGGTCGACGCGTAGGCCGGCATGCCGGTGCTCGTGCCGTTGGTAGTGATGTCCACCAACTGGCTACGGGTCAAGGGCGTTCCAACCAGGTCACCTCCATTGGCGCCGTGACATCCCGCGCACGATGCCCCGTACAGGACCGACCCGCTCGGAGGCGGCGGTGGAGGTGTGCCCGGCGTGGTTGTGGTGGTCGTCGCGGGCGTAGAGGCCCAGTTGAACAGGTATTCCGATACAAGCTGGATCTCGGTGCTCGTCAGAGATCCGGAATATCCTGGCATGGAGCCAACTCCGTTGTTCACGACATTGATGATCTGGGAGAGGCCCAGCGTGGTGGGGACGAGGTTGCCGCCGCCACCCCCGTGGCAGGAGGCGCAGTTGGCTTGGTAGATGGCAGAGCCGCTTCCTGGCGGTCCAGTCGTGGTGGTGGCGCCCGGAATGGTGGTCGTGGTAGTGACGGTCGAGGGGTTGTCGGACGCGTTCCCTGGGAACGTATGAGCGTCGATCTCCTGGATATTCGTGTACCCGTCTCCGTCGGCGTCGAGGTTGTTGATCGCGACGAAGTTCTCATCTTCTTTCCATTGTTTGGCGTAGGGGTTGAGTTTGTACTCGGATCCCCGGATGTTGTGGCAGACCGTGCACGAGTCGATTCGGCTGCCGACGGCGCCGGGGTAGGTGGCTTCGAACGCTGGGAGGAAATCGGACTTGTTCTTCGCTTCGACGTCGCGGGCGAGGATGAACAAGAGGCCAAGCGCCGTCATGGCGCCGAGCGCAAGCATGGCCGAAACTCGTGTCTTCACATCACCTATCCCCTGGCGCCTCGATCCGAACGAATGCTCAGTATCGGTCGAAACTGCCTAACGCATTACCAAGCATTGGATAAACGTGGGCTAAATCTCTCTGGTCCCGGGAGATCGATCCACCGGCGAAACGAGCCGTCGACGGTACGCCATGGCTGCGTCGGGCCATCTGCCGACAGACGACCCGAGGTCGATCGCTAGCTGCTCGCGGGCGACAGTTCGCTGGCCTCTTCGAGGTTCTCGAATCCCTCGCGGGCTGCCGCGATGGCGACGAGCAGAGCAGCGACCGGATCAGCCCACCACCACCCTAAGATTGCGTTCGCAGCGAGACCGATCAGCACTCCGAGAGCGAGGGCGGCGTCGATGATCGACATGCGCGCCTCGGCTTCCAGGGGTTCACTTCCGAGACGGCGACCCGTCGCGCGTTTCGCTGCCCCGAGCGACAGCATCACCAGGGCCGTCAGCGCCAGATAGGCAATGCCGAACGGAGATTCACCGGGAGTCGCTCCGGTTGCCAGAGCCCATATCGCGCCGACCGTCACAACAGCCGCGAGAACGAAGAACGCCCAGGCGACCATGCGAAGCGCTTGCGCCGTGATCCGGTCGCTGTCACGGCCTGGGTGACGCAGATGCCACACCACCACCCCCGACGCGAAGAGTTCAACCATGGTGTCGAGCCCGAAAGCCACCAGGGCGAGCGATCTCGCTGCGATACCGAGACCGATCGTGATCACCATCTCGACGACGTTCCACGCAATCGTGGCGTACTCGAGGCGGAGGCCGTGTGCCTCCAGCGCCTCCCGTGTGTCGTCCTCGTTCACCATGCCTGCCTCGTCCGCGACGTGGAGAGCGTAGGGGGCCGGCGGGCTCGCTGGGATGAGAACTCGGTGAGCCCATCGCAAACGCGTATCAGCTGCTTGCCTCGACATCAGCCGTACTCGTCGGTGAGCTGTCGCTAGACGGTGGTGGCTTCCGCCGTAGTGATCGGCGTGCAGCATCCGTCGGCGAGAATCAACGAGATCTGCTCGCCGTGGTTGCTGTGGGCCCACCTGACGAAGACCTTCCCTCTCGCTACCGGGTGTTTCACGAGTTCGCGTAGAACCAGGCTGTCTTGATGATCTCGAGTTCACCGTCCGACGATCTCGCGATCGAGAACGTGATCGATCCTTCGTATGCTGATTCGACACGCGATCCGCGTGCCACGACGTATCGGCCGTCTCCCTCGTCGACGAGGAGGTACGGCTCCGTCAGCCACTCGCCGGGTACCGTCCCGGCCTCCAGATGGGAGGCGATGTCGTCGCGGGGAATCGGCATCGCTCCGTAGAGGTGGTAGCCGCCCATCTGGTACAGATCGGTGACGGACCCATCATCGCGGTTGATCGCCTCACCCCATGCGGTGGTCAGAGCAGCGACCTCGTCGGGGACGGCAGCTGCCTCCTCTGCCAGTGCATTCCGTTCTGCGGTGACCTGCGTCAATTGGGTTTCGGATTGAGCCAGTTCTTGTTCGAGTTCCGCATACTCGTTGGACGTGGTCGGGTCACTCGATGAGCAACCGGCCATCACCAGCGCCAGCGCAGCCAAGAACGGTACGATTCTCGTTCTCATGATCCCTCCTTCAGGGACAACGTTCGTTCTGATTCGCACGGTCTTCCCGAGTTCTGGATCGCCGGTCGACGTATACCTCCGAGTGGCCGGCTCTTTGGCTCCTCGCTCGACGTGTGCCAGGTCCCAGGAATCATGTCCCAAGGATGCGTCACGCACCTGAAGAAGACCTGAAGTGATCCTCAACGGAGGTGTCGAGCCACCGGTTCCGGCGCCGCTAGAGGTTGCGTTTCTCGGATGAGGATGCCTGCTCGACGATGAAGTCGACGAGGTTCACGAACGGATCGAACCCGATGAGGTTGGGTGCGTCGGCCACGAAGTTCGACAACGCATTGATGTCGTAGAAGCTCGGTTCACCCGTTCGCGAGTCGATGAGATACTCGACCCCTCCGAGGTGGGCCCCCGTGGCATCGAGTAGGCGGCGGGCCTGATCGAGGACCGACTGCGGCGGGGTGTAGGCCTCGATTGGGAGCCCGCGTCCGGACACACCGTCCGCAATGCCGGGCAGGTCGCAGTAGTCGGCGGGGCACAGGTTGAAGGAGTTCGGCATGAGGGAGAGCCGGATCGCATACAGGTATTCGCCGTTGAGGAACTCGACCCTGACGATCGCGTCACCCTCAGCCGGAAGATGTTCTTGGACGAGCGCGGTGTGATCGGGTCCGAACTCCAGCTTGC
>CBFDAN010000066.1:0-8228 GCA_965602815.1 uncultured bacterium | reverse complement strand
CAGGACCAGAGCGTCCACGCTGAGGACTCAGGACACGAGACCAACGACCCTGCCTGCCTCCGATACTCCGCTACGCGACAGTGACCGCAGGAGACGCGACGACCCCGCCCTCCGATACGCGCGTAGGCTCCGGTTGTGGATTTCGATCACATCACCGGCACCATCGCCGCGTTCCATCGGGGCAAGAAGTGGATTCTTGTGCCGGATGTCGCGGCCGCGGCGACGGGGACAGTCGAATACCTCAGGGAGTGGGGCTCCGGCCCCATCATGATCGTGACCGCCGTTGAGGGTGTCGGTGACCTGCCGACGGCGGACGTCATCCGCTACACCCGAGCCAGCGGGGACACCTTGATGAACGGCGTTCGCGCTGCCCTTCGAGCCATCGAGCAACCCTCCGACCAGGTTCTCGCCGCGGTTGATTATTTCGACCCAGAACATGACGCGATGGTCCTCGGCGCTGGCTTCAGCCGCGAATCGGTGCTCGCTGGCAGACCGGTGTACGGCGCTCGGCCTGAATCCTGGGGCGCACTCGAAGACAAGATGACCATTGACCAGCTGTGGGACGATGCCGCCGTGCGGAGAGCACCGTCGGCCATCGTCGCGATCGCTGACGCGCGGGCGGCAGGTATCGACTTGGCTTCGCATCTGGGAACCGTGTGGGTCGCCGACAACACTGAAGGCTGGCACGGTGGAGGTGAGTACGCCAGGTGGGTTCGCGACCCTGAGGATGTTGCTCCCGCGGTCGAGTGGTTTGGTGAGCATGCTGCCGAAGTTCGTGTGATGCCCTTTTTGGACGGAATCCCGTGTTCGATTCACGGCTTTGCGACGCACGATGGTGTCGCAGTGTTTCTCCCAGTTGAGATGGTCGTCCTCCGGAAGGTCGATCACGCAGGATTCGTCTACGCGCAGGCAGCGAACTACTGGAATCCACCGGATGCGGTCCGAGATGAGATGCGTGCTGCGGCGCGACGCGTTGGCATGCTGTTGAAGAAGCGATATGGGTATCTCGGCGGATTCGGAGTCGACGGCGTCTGCACGTCCGCCGGATTTCTTCCGACCGAACTCAATCCTCGTCTCAGCATTGGACACCACCTCCACGCGCGCGCCGCAGAACTCCCGCTCACCGCGATGGAACTCATGCAAATCGAGGGTGATCTCGAAATCTCCTCTTCAGATCTCGAAACAACCGTCCTTGGCATCGCGGAGAACTCGCGCCGCGGGGGGATGCTGCTGGCGCTGAGCGGGCTCCAGGAGGAGCGAAAGGTCGGCATTCGATTCATCGACGAACGTGCGGTGGCCGTCGACCCCGACGGCATCAAGGACGCTACCATGGAGATCGGCCCCGCGGTGATGGGCTCGATCATCAGGATGCAGCTCGAACCGGATCGCACCCCAATCGGTCCCCCGATCGGCCCCCGGTCGGTGGCCGCGATCGACCTCGCCCGCGAGATCTGGGATCTCGACATTCCTGAAGTGACGCCGGCGCCGGATAGGTGCGGGCAGAGAAACGAGACACGAGATTTGAGACACGAGACTTGAGATTGGCACCGAGCTCGCAGCCGGTAGCCGATGGCCCCGCCGCCCGTCTTTGCTGTCCTGTCTCGAGTCTCGAATCTGCGGTCATGCTACTTCCTACTTGTCACGGAAGGTCGAGGGGGACTTCTACGTCGAAGATCGGTTCGCCGGCTTCGTTCACGGCTCCGACCAGGAGGAGGACGGATCCGGATGGTCCATCGTTGAGGGCGGCGCTGAACGCGCGCCAGACGTGGGTCGATGACAGCGTGGAGACGGCGCGGTCGACCGTGATGTCGGCAGAATCGGTGAGCCGAAGCCTGACTGCGTCGACTTCGGGAGCTGCGTATCCAGCGACCTGCAGCGGGTAGAGACCGACGCCGGCCTGCGGGCTGAGCAGAACGATCCCGCCACCGTAGAGCGATGCCGCGACCGGGCGATCGTCGCCCGTACCACGGAGGTCGATGACGAGCCGGGCGGGGGACGTCGTTGTGAAGGCGCGAGCTTCGGCTCGTTCGTTGAGATGAACGTCGACAATGAGGCCGTCCTCCGAATCCTCCACGACGAACCACTTGTCAACGACGGCGCCGTTGAGGGTGGAGTCGGCGACTGCGGAATCGACAATCTCGTCCGAAAGGGTCACGCGCACGATCCCGGCTTCCGGCAGCATCGAGACCCCGACGGGTCCGATGCGGGTTGCAGGGGCCCCTGTCACGGAAAGAAACTCGATCTCGATTCGTTCGCAGCCTTCGAGGGGATCCCAACGCACGCCGGCGATCGCGCGTGCATCGCGGCCCTGGCTGTCGAGCGCGGCGACGGTCCCTTCTTCGACGAACGGCAACTCCCCGGCGAGGCAGGCCGGGGTGTCGCTTGCCTCGGTTGTGGTTGTAGCAGGCGGCTCGATGGTCGTCGTCGTATCCGCCGACCCGGTGCTGGTACACGCGACGATGAAGGTGGCAAGAACGACAAGAACAGAGGCGAACCGCATGTGGTGAGGTTACCGAAGGACTGAGGTGTCGCCCGTGCGGCGTGCGAACGACGATTTCCGACGGGCCGAAAGCGGTCGAGGTGTCAGATCCCAGCGACCGTCGCACGCCCGGTGGGGTCGAACCTGCTTCCCGACCGTCCCCGAGGACACCGGGGTGTGATAGGTTCGGCCGATGCCGTTTCCGGCACCCGATCCCGATTTCGCATTTGACCTGCTCACGGGCGCGCAGCCGACAGCGCCGCTCTTCGGGGAGGCCCGTCGCCTGCGCGACGAGGGCAAGGGGCGCACTGTCACCTACAGCCGCAAGGTCTTCATCCCCGTGACGACGATGTGTCGCGACCGATGCACATACTGCACGTTCGTCAAGCCGCCGGGCGCCGGAGGGGTGTTCCTCACACGCACCGAGGTGATGGCGGTCGTTCGGGCCGGTGAGCTCCACGGCTGCACCGAGGCGCTGTTCACGCTCGGCGATCGACCTGAGGATCGATGGCAGGCAGCGCGTGACTTCCTGGACCAAGAGGGGAACGCATCGACGCTCGAGTACGTCTGCTCACTCACCGAGCAGGTCGTTGAGGAATCGACGCTCTTCCCGCATGCCAATCCGGGGTTGATGGACGGACCCACGCAGGTGGCGCTTCGGCGATCCAACCCTTCGATGGGACTGATGCTCGAGAACGTCTCGCCCCGTCTGATGGAACCGGGGATGCCCCACTTCGACTGTCCCGACAAGGACCCGGTCGCCCGGATGGCAACGATCGAGACGGCGGGCAATCTCAGCGTTCCCTTCACCACCGGTGTGCTTGTCGGAATTGGAGAGACACCGCGCGAGGTCGTCGACAGCCTCTTTGCCCTTGCCGGCGCGCACGATCGCTGGGGTCACCTCCAGGAGATCATCATCCAGAACTTTCAGCCGAAGGCGGACACGCGTATGCGTGGTGTCGAGCCACCGTCCCTCCACTACTTCGCCACCATCATCGCCGTCGCTCGGTGGATCTTTGGCCCAACCATGAACGTGCAGGTTCCGCCCAATCTCACCGACGACTTCGGGGGCTATCTCGACGCTGGGATCAGCGACTGGGAGGTGTCTCGCCGCTCACAATCGACTGGGTGAACCCCGAGGCGCCGTGGCCGCACCTCGACCGATTGCGCGCCGTGACGGAGGACGCAGGATTCGAACTGCGACAGCGGCTGCCGGTCTATCCGGAGTTCCTCACCGAACGGTGGATCGATCCTGTTCTGCTTCCGAAGCTCGCCAACGCGGTTGATAACCGGGGTTACGCTGTGTCGGAGGAGATAGCGACGATATGAACGACATCACATTTGTGCGCCTTCGTCCCGTGGAAGCGGTACGTGAGAAGTGGGCGGAAGCTAGACGCAGGGAGGGTTCGACGGCTATTGAGGTCCGTCATCTGACCGAAGGCGACCGCGATGCCGCATTCTCCTGCGGCCTGCTCGTGGTGGCGGGAGAGGATGCGTCGGCGATTTCCCCCGCCTACGTCGCTCGGCCGGATGGAGCACGTGCTCTCACCAAGCGAGGCGTTCGCGGATGGCAGATGACCCTGATTCCGGACGCCGACCGGGCCTCGACGATCGATGCTCTCGCCCGGACGGGAGCGGCGTTCTTCCGCGTCGGACGGAGCGCCGTCGCGGACACGATGTCCATTGCCCTGCTTCCAGGACTCGAATCTCGTATCTCGGTGTTCGTCGACACGGTCGAAGAAGCACTGGAGGCTGTGACCCACGGTGCGCGGGATCTCGTGCTGCGGGGTTGGGACACGGAAGCGATCGGGCTTCTTCGTGATGCCGTGCCGCTCCCGCTCCTTGAGCGGACCGCGCTACCTCCGGGGGTCACCATCAATGAGGTCCGCAACCGCCTCGAACCCGATGCGTTCAGGGTGTATCTCGATCTCGTCGACGCGTCCGGAGTTGCCCGACCCCGCACCGCCTGGGCCCCGGGGAAGGACCTGCCGGCTCCGCACCCGTCGGGGCGGCTCTCGTCGCAGTGGGGTGACGATGCCTGGGACCATGGACCGCGAGGTGGCTATGGCGACGGGGTTCGGGATGACCTCCGTCGGATCCTCAACCGGTCGCTGGAGGGCCACCGCCCCAGCCGGGACGAGATTCGTCGCCTCTTCGAAGCACGCGGGAGTGAGGTCGATGAGGTAGCTGCCACGGCAGACATCATGCGCCGGAAGGTCAACGGCGAGAGGGTGTCGTTCATCGTCAACCGCAACATCAACTACACCAACCAATGCACGTACAAATGCGGATTCTGCGCTTTCTCGAAGGGCCCCCGGTCTCTCAACTTCCGAGAGGACCCGTACCTGCTTTCGGTGCCACAGGTGGTTGAGCGCTCCGTTGATGCGTGGAATCGCGGCGCAACCGAGGTCTGCCTCCAGGGCGGAATCCATCCAGAGTTCACTGGCACTTTCTACGTCACCGTTCTCGAAGCGATCAAGGAAGCGGTCCCCGACATGCACGTCCACGGCTTCACACCCCTCGAGGTGTGGCAGGGTGCCGAGACACTGGGTGTTCCGGTGAGAGAGTTCCTCGATACGCTGCGCGAGGCGGGACTCGGGACACTCCCTGGGACGGCCGCCGAGATCCTCGATGACCGGGTACGGGAGTACCTGTGTCCCGACAAGATCAGGACCGCGCAGTGGGCCGAGGTAATGCTGACGGCGCACGAACTCGGCCTTCGATCGACAGCGACGATGATGTTCGGCCACATCGACGACCCCGATGCCTGGGCCAACCACTTCGAGACGATCCGCACCATCCAGGAGCGCACCGGTGGTTTCACCGAATTCGTCCCGCTCCCGTTCGTGCACATGGGGGCGCCGATCTACGTGCGGGGAACCGCCCGACCCGGTCCCACGTGGGACGAGGTCGTGCTCGTCCACGCCGTGGCTCGGATTGCGTTCGACGGACTCATCGACAACATCCAGGCCTCATGGGTGAAGCTCGGACTCGAAGCCGGTCTCACCCTGCTCAACGCGGGTGCAAACGATCTGGGCGGAACGCTGATGGATGAGTACATCTCGGCAGCTGCCGGCGCATCACACGGGACGATGGTCGATGCCGACGACTTCACGACGGCGATCGAATCGATCGGCCGGAAACCGCGACAGCGTACGACGCTCTATCAGGATGCTTCCGCGCTCCGAATTGTCGGAGGTACGTCGTGAAGCGCAACGCGGACGCCACCAAGGATCAGCTGTTCGACGCCGCAGCGCGGCTCTTCCGCGAGTTCGGCTATGAGGAGACCTCACACGCGGATATCTCCGCCGATTCCAATATCGGGCGCACCACCTTCTACGAACACTTCTCCTCGAAAGAGGATCTGCTCGTTCAACTGGTGCAGCGAGACCTGCCGGCGTTGATCGACGAGATCTTGTCCGAGATCCAACCGGGTCTCTCGCCAGATGTTCGCCTCCGCGAGTTGACCGTCCGCTTCGTTGAGTTCGTGGGCATTGACCATCTCGGGTTGATTCTCCACACCGAAGTGCACCGGTTGTCTGTGGAGGCCCAGCAAGCAATCGCCGGGTCGCACCAGGCGTTGTCGACGGAGGTCATGGACATCTACCGCTCGGGCGTGGCCGGCGGCGTCTTCGTCGAGCTTCCGAGGCCGGTTGTTGGCCGCCTGATCCAGGAGACGATGATGGCCGGCGGCCGAGCGGTGATGGATCTCCCGGATCCCAAACAGCACGTTCATGAGATCGCTGAAGCGACAGCAAACTTCTTGGTCAACGGCCTGCGCACCTGAGAACGCCCACGCCGCGAGCGTCTGATGGCGGACCGCGAATCCTGGAGATCACGCGATAACCGGAGTGATACTGTGGCGTGTGGACGATCTCGCGAAGCCGACCTATCCCAGCCGAACATGGATCGTGCCGTTGTCCGCCACCGTGATGGTCGGGTTCGGCGTGATCCTCTACGGGTTCTCGGTCTACGCCACCGATGAGGCGGCGGGCGCTGATTTCTCGAAGACTGCGCTCTCCCTCGCTTACGGGGGATCAGTATTCGTGGGCGGTTTGCTCGCGATTCCCGTTGGGCGGTTCGCCGACAATCACGGCGTGCGGATCATCGTTGGCCTGGGGGCCGTTCTGGGCTTTCTCGGTCTGGCTGCCTTCTCGTTGGCGAACCAATCATGGCATGTGGTTGCTGGATGGTGGGTGTTCCTAGGACCAGCTCAGGCGATGATCTACTACGAACCGGCCTACGTTGCTATCTACCAATGGTCTGCGCCGCCTGACCGTGCGCGGACATTGGCCACCATCACGCTGATCGGTGGTCTTGCAGGCATCGTCTTCATCCCGCTGACCGCGGCCATGGTGTCGGCAATGGGCTGGCGGCCAGCAGTCCTCCTCCTCGGCATTCTGTTGCTGGTCACCGGCGGAGCAACCGGGCTCTTTGCATTGCCTCATCACCGCGCCGGTGAGGCCTCACCGAGGGCAGAGACTGGAGCGGGAACTCCGACGTGGAAGTTCATCCAAGATCATCGGTTCTTGCTGTACACGGTGGCATTGATGCTCATGCTTCTCGCAACCCAGGGCGTCATCACGCACCGTCTCGCCAGATTCGAGGAGGGCGGGTTCTCGCTGAACACGGTTGCGCTGCTGGCGGCAGTCGCGTCTGCGATGAGTCTGCCGGGCCGATGGATCGCCCCGAGGCTTGCCGATCGATATGGAGCGAATCGTGTTCAGGCGATCATCGCGGTGATCGTTGCGCTCAGCGTCTTGCTGATGGTGGGCGGCACGTCGAGGTGGCAGATGATCGGCCACTTCCTACTGTTTGGTCTGGCGTTCGGCGCCCTCCTTCCTATGCGGGCAATGGTCATGGGCGGCTGGTACTCAGGGCCGATCTACGGAAGGATCATGGGGACTCAATGGACGGCCGTCGTCCTGGTTGGGGCGAGCGGCCCCGTGATCGTCGCCGTGTTGCGCGAGGCCACCGGGGAGTACCGCGCTTCGTTTGTTGTCCTTGCGGCGCTTTTCGTGGCCGCAGCGGTCGCCGTCGTGGCAAGCGGACGCGCGGCAGCTGCATAGACGCTCGGCGACCACCGTCGATCGTGTCCGACCGCGCCGGCCAGCCGTTTCTCTGCCTGCTGGTCACCGTCGTTCGAGTCGTTCTTGCCGAGTTGATCGAACGTGGCTCCAATCACAATCCCGATGGCCACGCCGACGCCGATCCACACCGGGCTGGACGTCACGGCAAGCAGAGCGGCTCCAACCCCGGCGCCGAGGGCAACCCCGACTCCTGTGTTGATCCCGGGAGGTTTCGTGTCGGCCATTGGCACGACTTTGTCGCCCGCGTCGGCGCATTTACACGCTGTCATACGGCGGGTCCGTTGTGGCCGGAAGCGCCCTCCGCGATCTGACCTCATGCGTCCAGTCGAGCGAACGTGTGGATATTGCCGGGACGGATGTGACCTTGTCCCTTGGCCTGGTCCGGAGTCCGGTCGCACCATGAATGGGGTACACAGCGCGGACGAGACGTGAAGGTGATGAGCCATCGAACCTGCGCTCGAACTGTGATGCGCATGCTGGCAATAGCCGTTCTGGCTGTTCTGGTCTCCGGTTGCAGCAGCGCAGCGCCTCAGGAGTGCCCGTCGCCGCCCCGCTTCGATCTCTCCGACATCGACCCAAGCGACGACACGCTGCCATTCCGGTATCCGCTCGATCTCGTCGAGGACCGCCCCCACGATGCGGACTTCTGCCAGCACCGA
>CBFDAN010000065.1:0-8360 GCA_965602815.1 uncultured bacterium | reverse complement strand
AGTTCCGTTTTACGATGGCTGAACAGAAGACTCAAAACAACCAAGACTTCGAAGGCTACTACGACGAAAGCAAAGACGACCGGGACTAGGTCAGCCTGCAAAAGCCGCGACAGCTTCCGGCCGTCGGCGACGCCCGTGGTAGCAAGTAGGAAGTAGGGAGTAGCAAGAAAGGCCCAACTCGGGTCTTGCTACTTGCTACTTGCTACTGATCAATACCCGAACAGCTTCCGCCACATGCGTTTCATCCAGTTGTCGGTTCCGGGGAGTGGAAGCTCACGAAGCACCTGATCGAGATGGTCTGGCGGCAGGTCACCGACGAGGGCGATCGCCGTCGTTGGAGCATTCCACAACACGGTGACGCTTGTCGGCGAGATGACACGCAGGTAGTCGTAGCCGTTGGATTCGTGGGGATGGTCGCCGTTCGCGATGGCGTCCCAGTTCGCCCGGCCGCGGGTCGTGAACACGGAGAAGGAGAACAGGCCGTCGGTGTAGAACGCCTGACGACCATCGTGCGGAGCGGCATAGGCATCGACGAGGCGATACCCGGCAAGTTCGATCGGAAGATCGGCGTCCTCCAGGGGCATCATCATTCGGTATTCCCGGCCGTCGAACGCAGCCATGGCCGGGTCAACCCAGACGGAGAACTCCGTCATGGCTGAGTAGCGAAACAACACACCGTCTCCGTCGAAGACCTCGGTCGCCACCGGCGCCGATGTGGAATCGTCGACCACCATCCGCAGCCGGACCGAGCCGGCCTCGACCACCTCAACCACCGTTGCGGCACGGCCAAGATGTTTCGTAGCCTCACCGTGTGCGACGCTGTATCGCCCACCGAGTTCGGGATCGGAATGCAGCACGAACGAGACGGCACCCTCTTCCGGTCCGCCGAGATACATGCGGCCGGCCCCGATTGTTGCGGAGCCTGATCCAGATCCGACGCTCGCCATTCCGCCGTGGTGCTGGATCTCGAAGATCCCGATGCTCTCAATACCGTCCCACGAGGTCCGAACCAGCCGCTGCCCGGAATAGATCGCGTTCCTCGCGTCCTCGAGATACTCGCCGAGATCATCCGCCAGGGCCGGTCCTGCCGCCGCCACCCCGAAGACCGCTGCCAACCCTCCAACCATGAGCAAACGCCGGACGATCACGGGAACGACACCTCGACGCTTTGGGGCAGGACCGCAAACCCCGGTTCCGCCGATGCCCGAGCGACGTGGCGAGTACCCAAATCGTCGAGCGAGAATGCCGGCTCGTCGCCATTCCCGACGGCCAGACCGAACAGCAGCGCCGCCGCAGCAACGGCGCCGATACCTCCGGCGATGAACCGTTTCCTGTGTCCGGCGGCGGGAGTCACCGGGATCTCGCCGGTCGCCGTGGTGTCCACGCCGGGAAGCGACCGGATTGCGATACGGGCCCGGTCGAGTTCCTGGAGCTCGACCCGACAGTCAGGACACTCAACCACGTGTCGGGTCACTCGCCGGTGTTCGAGCGTGACGAGTTCACCGTCGAGGTACGCGGAGAGGCGGTCGCCGAGGTGACCGTCCGGCAGGAGGTTCGCAGGCACCTCGAGTTGCGGAAGCAATCGAATTGATCGTCGGACGCTCTGAAGGGAACGGAACTCGGCAATAGTCAGCTCGTCACCGTCGAGGAGATCACTGACAACGGCGACTTCCCGTGGGGCCAGCTGTCCGTCGAAGTAGGCGGAGAACAACTCGCCGCGCGCGTCAGGGTCGGGAATCAGACCGGCCATGTCAGCAGTTCTCGTAGTTGCTTACGGCCGCGATGTATGCGACTCCGCACGGTGCCGACGGGAACGTCGGTCGCCTCGGCGATCTCGTCGTAGGTGAGGCCGACCACGTCACACAACACCACGGCTTCCCGAAACTCGTAGGGGAGCTTGAGGAGCGAGGACTGCACATCGTCCGAGAGCCGAACTGAAGCCAGGACCTCGTCAGGAGACGGGCTTGATCCGAGGTTGTGGTGATCGCCTTCCGGCAGAGCCGACTCTGGACGCCGCTGCTTGCGCCGGATCCCGTCCAGGAATGCATTGCGAGTGATCCGCCAGAGCCAGCCGTCGAAGGAGCCGGGCCGATAGGAGCCAAGGCCCTTTCGCACGCGGAGCAGCACTTCCTGTACGAGGTCTGCCGCGTCGTCCGGATTGCCGGTGAGCCGGTAGGCGAAGTTGTAGATCTTGCGCCCATAGCGAGCCGCAACGTCTTCCCAGGTCGGAGTGAAATCCTCAGTCATGCTTCCCCACAGCCGTGGAGAGAACGCTGAGCGAACCGATCCAGTTCCCGCGATCTCAGGCGGAGATCAGGTCTTCTCGGAGTCGGCGGTCGCGTCCTCATCCGGAACGCCGTCTTCGACGCCCTTCTTGAACTCCTTCGCCGAAGCACCAATAGAGCGCGCAAGGCTGGGAAGTTTCGCCGCTCCGAAGAGCAGGAGCACCACCACGAGGATGATCAGCAGCTCGGGGCCACCAATGTTCTTGATAAACGCAAAGAGCACAGATCTCCTTTCGGATTTCCAGTCTAGGAGGGTTCTCGTCCTCCGGCGACCGATAATCCTCGGTTGGGACGCGACCCTCTTGATGTGTGCGAGCTACGGACTACGCCAGCGCAGCTGGTCGCTCATTGCAGTGCGAAGCTGTCCACGAACGGTTGCAGCCGCTCTCGCGTGATGAAGCGGCATCGCGGATCGCTTCGTTCCTTCTCGTACACGATGTATGGGCTGAACTTGTCGGTGATGAGCAACGCTCGCTGCGGGTTGTTCTGACCGACCGCGATTACGAAGGCGTTGACGGCCTGCTCTGAGAGTTCCGGGTGTTCCCCGTTCTCGTGCTCATGTACGACCACCAGAGCCGTTGAACCTGCCTTCCGAGCGATATGGGTGTTCGCCGTGCCTCCGGATCCCGGCGAGACCTGATAGCCCCCGATCTGGAGCAAGGAGAGCGAGAGATCGGAGAGTGCGGTGTTGTACGGGTCGATGCCGATAGCTCGCAGCGCAGCCTCTACCGACTTCGCGAAGGTGATCTCTGCTGAGAAGGGCGGGAGCCCTTCCTTGGGCACGTTGCTCGCGACTCCCGGCTGGATCTCGAATTCCTGCTCACCAACATGAGCAAGCGGGTCGTAGCCCGCAGCCGACGCGTGAGGCACAAGATCCGGAACCACAAGTTCGGGGATCACACCCGGCTCTTCGAGTTCCAGCACGGCAACCTCGATCGGACGTCCACTGCGCTCCCCGAAGACTTCGGCCCGCATGACCTGCTCGATCGGAAGACCGTGAGCACGTTTCTCGTGCAAGACCAGAGGGGCGTCGTGGCAGAGCAGATCCCGGAGGTGAGCGTCGATCTCCCCGTCGGGGAGGGGCACGCCGTAGTAGATCTTCGCCGTGTCGTCCTTCACATGGAAGTCGAGGAGTTTCGGACGGAGTTGGTCCTGAGCGTCGGGGGCGGGGCGTGACGCGAGAAAGGAGTCCGAAGTGGTGCTCCGCACCGCCGAGACAATGGCCCAGACGATTCCGATGAGGACCAACCCCACGATGACAGCGACGATGACGGTGACGGTAGGACTCAACCCAACTCCTTATCCGAGCAGCACGTCGCGATTCTACAGGAGGCAAACCTCGCAGGTACTCCGTAGTCCGTAGGCCATAGTCAGCAAGGCACCGGGCGTGATTCCGCACCCACGGGATATGGACTACTGACTACCTCGCACGAAGTGCGAGCTACACCGCTCTGCGGCGGGTTGCTGCAATCTGGCGCTGTTTGCGGATCTTGCGGCGCTCGCGTTCCGACATCGCACCCCAGATCCCGAACTTCTCACTCGAGACGATCGCAAACTCGAGACACTCGTCCCGCACCGTACATTCACGGCAAATACCCTTCGCGGTGCGCGTGGATGCGCCGCGTTCAGGAAAGAAGAGGTCTGGATCGGCTCCGCGACAGTTCGCGAAATCCTGCCAGGACATGTCGAAGCCGTCAGCTTGGAGGGCCTCGAGAAATTCGCCGAACATGGAGCTCCTGTGGTTTTTGTAATTACAACCTTGGGATTCTCCCAACCCCGCGCGCGCTTGTCAACCTCAAACTTGGACGCGCGCCTTGCAACACAAGGATCGCGACCGTTTCGACACGCTGGACATTCCCCGCGATAATCACTTATGGCGACTCTACGGAAGGACACATGGTGACAACGAAGACCCGCCGCCTCGAGGTCAACCGGCGATCCGGATGGCAGTCTTGGCTTGGACCGTTCTTCACGTCCGACGTGGGAATGAAGTGGATGATGGCCCTGACGGGGATCGGCCTCCTCGCCTACGTCCTGGTCCACATGATCGGGAACCTGAAGATCTTCATCGGACCCGAGGATCTCGATAGCTACGCGGAGTCTCTCCGAACGCTCCTCTACCCGATCTTCCCGAAGACCGGGGTGTTGTGGCTCTTCCGGATCGGCCTCAGTGCGATGGTCATAATCCACATCTGGTCGGCCACGGTCCTGGCGCTCCGGAGTCGCAAGGCTCGCGGCCCCATCAAGTACGAGAACAAGCGGGAGTACGCAGCCGCCAACTACGCCAGTCGCACGATGCTCTGGGGCGGCGTGATCATTGCTCTCTTCGTGCTCTACCACCTAGCCGACCTCACGATCGGCAGTGCAAACCCGGACTACGTCGCCGGTGATGTCTACAACAACGTGGTCTACAGCTTCGAACGCTGGTGGGTTGCCTTGTTCTACGTCGTCACCATGTGTTTCCTCGCGCTCCACATCTACCACGGTGCATGGAGTCTCTTCCAAAGCCTCGGCATGGCGAATCCTCGCTACAACGTGTGGCGGAGCTGGCTGGCCGTGGCGCTTGCTCTGGCAATCCTGATTGGGAACTCGGCGATTCCGATTGCGGTTCAGCTCGGCATACTCACGGTGTCGGGCTGAGAAAGGGGATCACTGTGACCACAGAACTCGAATCCACCATCCTCGACTCCAGGATCCCTGAAGGGCCGATCCAGGACAAATGGACCACGCGGAAGTTCGACGTGAAGCTCGTCAACCCGGCGAACCGACGCAAGTACGACCTCATCGTCGTAGGAACCGGTCTCGCCGGGGCAGGAGCGGCAGCCGCGCTCGGCGAGCTTGGATACAACGTCAAAGCGTTCACCTACAACGATTCGTCCCGTCGCGCCCACTCGATCGCCGCACAAGGCGGAATCAACGCGGCGAAGAACTACCCGAACGACAACGACAGCGTGTTCCGCCTCTTCTACGACACCGTCAAGGGCGGCGACTATCGGTCGCGCGAGGCGAACGTCTACCGGCTCGCCGAGGTGTCCAACGCCATCATCGACCAGACGGTGGCGCAGGGTGCCCCGTATGCACGTGAGTACGGCGGGTTGCTCGACAACCGCTCCTTCGGTGGAGCCCAGGTCTCCCGGACGTTCTACGCGAGGGGGCAGACCGGTCAGCAGCTCTTGCTCACGGCCTACCAGGCGCTCGCCCGCCAGGTCGGACTCGGGAACGTAGAGCTCTTCACCCGAACTGAGATGCTCGAACTGGTGACGAAAGACGGCCGAGCCGTCGGGATCGTGACTCGCGATCTGGTCACGGGTGAGATCGAGAGCCACTCGGCTCACGCTGTCGTGCTGGCCACCGGCGGATACTCAAACGTGTATTTCCTGTCGACGAATGCGATGAACTGCAACGGAACGGCCGCCTGGCGGGCCTACCGCAAGGGTGCTTACTTTGCCAATCCGTCGTTCACCCAGATTCACCCGACGTGTATCCCCGCGAGCGACGAACACCAGTCGAAGCTCACGCTCATGTCCGAGTCGCTGCGCAACGACGGTCGCATCTGGGTGCCAGGAAGCGCCGACGATTCCCGGGCCCCGAACGACATCCCTGAGGATGATCGCGACTACTACCTGGAGCGCCAGTACCCGGCATTCGGCAACCTCGTTCCTCGCGACGTTGCATCGCGGGCTGCCATGCGGATGATCGACCAAGGACGTGGCATCGGACCACTCAAGAACGGGGTCTACCTCGACTTCGCCGACGCCATCAGCCGTCTCGGACGCCAAACCATCGAGGATCGCTATGGGAACCTGTTCGAGATGTACGAGCGGATCACGGACGAGGACCCGTACACGGTCCCGATGCGGATCTACCCCGCTCCGCACTACACGATGGGTGGCCTCTGGGTCGACTACAACCTTGAAACCACGATCCCGGGCCTGTTTGCGTCGGGAGAAGCGAACTTCTCAGACCACGGAGCGAACCGCCTCGGCGCCTCGGCGCTCATGCAGGGAGTGGCCGACGGCTACTTCGTGCTGCCGGCCACAATCTCCGGATATCTCGCCAACTGGCTGAACGTAACTCCGGTTCCGACCGACGACGACTCGTTTGTCGAGGCGGAGCAGAAGGTGAAGGATCAACTCTCGAAGCTCCTGTCCATCGATGGGACCCACTCGGTCGACTACTTCCACCGGCGCCTCGGCAAGATCATGATCGAGGAATGCGGCATGTCGCGGGACCGTGAAGGCCTCGAAAAGGCCCTCAAGCAGATTCCTGCGTTGAGAACCGAGTTCTGGAACGACCTCAAGCTCCTCGGAGACGAGGAATCGATGAACCAATCGCTCGAACGCGCCGGGCGCGTCGCCGACTTCTTCGAACTGGCAGAGCTGATGGTCCGTGACGCGCTGGATCGTGAAGAGTCGTGCGGGGGCCACTTCCGGCTCGAACACCAGACCGAGGACGGCGAAGCGAGGCGCGACGACGAGAACTACGCGTTTGTGTCCGCCTGGCAATGGAACGGTGAGGAATCGCCGCCAACCCGCCACATGGAGCCACTCGAGTTCGACTACGTGGCCTTGACGCAGAGGAGCTACAAGTGATGAACCTCACCCTCCGCGTATGGCGGCAAGCCGGACCCGACGCCAAGGGCGCATTCAAGACGTACGAAGCGAAGGACATCAGCCCCGAAGCCTCGTTCTTCGAGATGCTCGACGAGCTCAACGAGCGGCTCAACGACCAGGGCGAGGAGCCGATTGCGTTCGACAGCGATTGCCGTGAGGGCATCTGCGGCACCTGCGGTGTGATGGTGAACGGCCACCCGCACGGGCCGCAGAGTGGGACGGCGACCTGCCAGCTCCACATGCGCAAGTTCAACGACGGAGACACAATCACCGTTGAACCCTGGCGTGCTGTCGCCTTTCCCGTACTGAGGGACCTCGTCGTGGATCGCACTCCCTTCGACGAGATCATCCAGGCCGGCGGCTACATCAGCGCCAATATCGGTGCGGCTCAGGACGCCAATACAATTCCGGTTGCAAAACCCGCGGCGGAATCCGCGATGGACGCGGCGTCGTGTATCGGGTGCGCGGCATGTGTGGCGGCCTGTCCGAACAGCGCGGCCAACCTGTTCACAGGGGCGAAGATCGCTCACCTGAACCTGCTCCCGCAGGGGCAGCCGGAGCGCTACCTGCGCACCGTGGCGATGGTCGAGACCATGGAGTCGTACTTCGGTTCCTGCAGGAACTACGGCGAATGTGAGGCGGCCTGTCCAAAGAGCATCTCGATCGACGTGATTGCGTGGATGAACCGTGACTACGTCGCCGCCCAATGGAAGAACCTGAGGAAGCAAGGGCAGCAGGCGTAATTCAGTAGCAAGAATCAAGCAGCAAGTAGCAAGACCGGGAACCTGGACGTATCTGCATGCTGCGTGCTGGCCGGTGGATGTGGTCGAACTTGATCGGTCGCTCAAATTTGGCGCTATCATTCATGTACCACGACGAAAGGACCACCCTGTGGCAAAGTTCCTCAGCGAAGATCACATGACGGCCGGCACGGCAGCCCTCAACGAAGACGCCGGTTTCACAGCGGCTATGACCAACGTCGACCTCGGTCTGCAATTCAGCGTGACCGATGCCCCCGATGGGGAGATCGACTACTACCTCACGGTCGGGGACGGCGTTGCTGTGCTCGCCCTCGGCACCCTCGAGGAAGCGGACGCATCGGTCGCGAGCGACTACGACACGGCCGCAGCGATCTCGAAAGGTGAACTGAACGTACAAATGGCGTTCATGACCGGGAAGATCAAGGTCGGCGGCAACATGGCGAAGGTCATGATGTATCAGGGACTCATCAACGAGTTCGCCAGGGTTTCGAGCACCCTCGACCTCGACTTCTAGACCCGACCACCCGTTCGAACCTCGTCTGAGGGGCGAGACGAGAGACGGAAGACCCGAGACAGGAGACAGGACACCGTCGCGGGCCGCTTGTCCTCGCTTCGTCTCTCCCGCCGGCCGGTGGGGGAGACGCGGCCGAGCGGATGCTCGGTCGCAGAGGGGGCTCTGGGGGCCAGCAGGCGCCGATGAG
>CBFDAN010000064.1:0-8364 GCA_965602815.1 uncultured bacterium | reverse complement strand
GGATGATCTCCCCCGGCAGGTTCAGGTCCGCCGCGAGCCGCCGGATCAGCAGCGCCTGCTGGGCGTCCTTCCGGCCGAACGCGGTCAGATCCGGCTGGATGATGTTCAGCAGCTTCGTGACGACGAGCGCGACCCCGTCGAAGTGTCCGGGCCGGCGCGCTCCCTCCATCCCTTCGGTCACTTCCCCCACGGTGACCATCGTGAGCGGCTCGCTCGGAAACATCACCTCGAGCGGCGGGGCAAAGAGCACATCTGCTCCTGCTGCCTCAATCAGGGCCGCGTCGCGGTCGAGATCACGCGGGTACGACGTCAGGTCCTCGTGCGGACCGAACTGAAGCGGGTTGACGAAGAGGCTGACCACCACGGTGTCGCACTCGCGCCGGGCGGCGGTGATCAGGCTGAGATGTCCCTCATGGAGGTAGCCCATGGTTGGAACGAACCCCACACAATCGCGGCCGAGCGCCCTCACCTCGGCGAACCTCTCAACAGTCTTCATGGCCCACCTTCGTCGTTCCTGGAAGCGGCCACGCCCGCTGTTGCGCTCACCATCGCTTCGAAGGCGGCTACGAGATCGGGAGCCGCGGCACGAACGGCGTGGATCTGTGCGTCGATCGTATCGACATCGCCCCGCGCGATCGGCCCGGTGAGCGAGGCGACAGGGCCGAGTTCGAAGACATTCGCCACAACACGATCAACGAGGGGACGAAGGGCTTCGAACGGCACGTCGGTCGTTTCGAGGAGGCGTTGAGCAATCGAGAACGCCGCAATCGGGAAGTTCGCGGCAGCAGCCGCGGCAGCGTGGTAGGTGGTGCGGTCGACATCTCGCAGATCGAATGGAATTCCCCCGATCGACGCCGCAAAGGCGCGAAGCTCAGACCGGAGCGGTTCATCGGCGGTGACTGCCATCCATGACCCGGTGAGCGATCGGGCACCTCGGTCGGGAGTCGGCATCGTCTGGAGCGGATGGAGCGATCCGACCGCGAGCCCTTGTGCACTGAACGGTGCCAGCGCCGAAATCGGTGTTGCTCCGGAGAGGTGTACCGCACTCGCCGCAGCGTTCCGGGCAACGGGCGCTATCTGCCCGGCGACCTCTTCGATCGCGTGATCACGAACGGCGATGACAATGAGATCAACCGCGGGGATCGGTTCACCAATAGCAAGGACGCCGGCGTCCAGTCGTCGCGCAACGCCGTATGCCTGCTCCGTATCGCGTGCGGCGACGGCGACCACCTCGTGGCCTGCGCCGTTTGCTGCGATTGCGACGGACTGACCTGCCCGTCCGGGTCCCACGAGGACGATCCGCATGTGGCTCCGATCCTCCCGGTATCGGTCCGGCCCCGCCTCGGGGCTCGTTCGAAACAACGTACTACTTCCCGCGACGATCGGTGCTGCCGAGAGCCGCTGCGATTCGCTCGAGGCCTTGCCGCTCGACGGCGTCTGACGAGGCGGCAATAGCCGATCCGTCCGGCATTCGGGCGTCGGGCCAGACCTCGCGGAGCGGCTCGAGGACAAATCGGCGCTCCGGCATTCGGGGGTGCGGAACGGTGAGGCCGGGCTCCGAGATCACCTCGCGATCCCAGAGGATCAGGTCTAGGTCGAGAGTTCTGGGGCCCCACCGTGTGTCGCGAACACGTCCCCGGGCCCGTTCGATGACGAGGAGTTCTCGGAGCAGGCTGCGGGGGGTGCGCGCTGTTTCGATCAGCACGACGGCGTTGAGGAACGCCCCTTGATCCGGCCCGCCGACCGGTGCGGTCTCGTATACCGAGGAGATATCTCCGACACGGGAAACCGCGGCGAGACCGTAGATCGCCGCCTCGAGATGCGCCAAGCGGTCTCCAAGATTGGACCCGACACCAACCGCGCAGCGGCTCACCGGACTGGGATGAGCCCGCGTGCCTCGGGACCGAGCGGACGCCCGAGGATCTCCTGAATCACCGATGTCGCGATGATGGGATCCGTCACCAGACCGGAATGGACGAGGTATCCGGCAAGTAGTCCTCCGACGGTTTCGTCAATCGTATCTCGGTGGAGGAGCACGGACGCCCCGCGGACGTTGAGCGCTTCGTCCATCGCCGTGAAGACACCGTCCACATCACCGATCTCAGCCGGGGCTCCTTCCACGGTGTGTACGACGACGCGGAAGCCCTCCTCTTCGTAGACGGCGGTGTTCTGACCGGCCGGGAGCAGCGAGAGGATGGTGTTGATTCCCTGGTCGTTGAGCCAGGCGATCTCTTCTTCGCGACGAACCCGGCGATGTTGGAAGCCGGAGCCGCCGATGCGCTCGGACACCGCAAGGCGGCCCGCGATCACCCACCGAAATGCCCGAGGCTCAAGTCCCGGAACGTCCTTCTTGCTCATTACCCCGCGCTCACTCGTGAACTCGCACGATAGCGTCGGCGGTTCTCGCAGCATCAACGGCATCGGCAACGTTGTGAACCCGCACCACGGCCGCTCCCCCTGCGACCGCAAGGGCCACGGTTGCGGCAGTTGCCATGTCTCGGTCGTCGGGTTCGGAAGGCCGACCGGCCCGCTCGAGGATCGTTCCGAGGAAGCGTTTGCGAGAAGCCCCTATGAGAACCGGCTGACCATTCCCGAGGTCCCCGATTCCTGCCATAAGCGCAAGATTCTGTTCGAAGGTCTTGCCAAACCCGATTCCCGGATCAACAACGATTCGCGAGGATTCGACCCCGCGCTCGACAGCCGCAGCCGTTCGATCCCGCAGGAACGCCGCAACGTCGGAGACAACATCGTCGTAGGTCGGGTCGGCCTGCATCGTTCGGGGCTCTCCCTGCATGTGCATGATGACGACGCCGACTCCCGTCTCTTCACACAGGTCGACCATCTCGGGACTTCCGAGGCCGGTCACGTCATTGACGATCTCAGCGCCGGCAGCAACAGCCGCTGCTGCGACCTCCGGCTTGCTGGTGTCGACAGAGACGATGATCCCACGAGCAGCAAGTTCTTCGATGACCGGCATGACGCGCGCCTGCTCTTCTTGTGCACTCACCGGCCGCGCCCCTGGCCTCGTGGACTCACCGCCCACGTCCACCAGATCGGCTCCGTCGTCCCAGAGTTGGAGGCCGCGACGGATTGCGTCATGTGGCTCCGCCCACCGCCCGCCATCGGAGAACGAATCGGGCGTTGTGTTCACGACACCCATGACCAGCGTGTGGTCGGTAGTAGTGAGAGATCGGGACCGCAGCTCCCAGGTGATCGGGCCGATGGTCACATCACCCGACGCCGGGGCCGCCAGTTTGAGCGGCGGCGATCCCGCCGGTGGATTTCGCACTCTCCGGCCCTTTGATTCGGAGGGCTCCCGTGTCTGAGTGTTCCCACTTCGGTACGTCGTGGAGGACCGCGATCACCTTTTCGGCGTCGAGTGTCTCGTATTCGAGCAGTTGTTCGGCGATCCGATCGAGGGCATCGCGATGCGTCATGATGATCTGCATCGCTTCCTCGTGGGCCTGGGTGATGAGTTTCCGAACCTCGTCGTCGATGGCCGCCGCGACCTCGTTCGACAGGTCCTGACTCTTCGCGTAGTCGCGTCCGAGAAAGACCTCGGCTTGCGGTTGACCGTACTTGAGAGGCCCGAGACGGTCGCTCATGCCGTACTCCATCACCATCTTCCGTGCGAGGCTCGTCGCTTTTTCGATGTCGTTGGATGCCCCGGTTGAGGGATCGCCGAACACGATCTCCTCAGCCGTCCGCCCACCGAGTGCGTACGCCAGCTGGTCAACGAGCTCACTGCGCTTCTCGTAGTGCTTGTCCTCGAGCGGCAGCGCCATCGTGTAGCCCCCGGCTCGGCCGCGCGGGATGATCGTGACCTTGTGAATCGGATCGAGCTTCGGGAGGGCATACCCAACGAGTGCATGGCCGCCCTCGTGGTAGGCCGTGAGCTTTCGCTCTTCCTCGGACATGATGCGGCTCTTCCGCTCCGGACCAGCAATCACTCGCTCGATCGCCTCCTCGAGTTCCGACATGCCGATCTTCGTCTTGTCCCTCCGAGCGGCGAGCAACGCCGATTCGTTGATGAGGTTGGCAAGGTCTGCGCCGGTGAAGCCGGGGGTTTGCCGCGCGAGGGTGCTGATTTCAACATCGTCTTCGTACGGCTTGCCCTTGGCATGAACATTGAGGATCTGCTCCCGACCTCTGATGTCCGGCCGATCGACAACGATCTGACGGTCGAAGCGGCCAGGGCGCAGCAGGGCAGGGTCGAGGATATCCGGTCGGTTGGTCGAGGCGATGACGATGACGCCGGCTTTGACGTCGAACCCGTCCAGTTCGACGAGCAGCTGGTTGAGGGTCTGCTCGCGTTCGTCGTGGCCGCCACCGAGACCGGCGCCACGGTGCCGTCCGACTGCGTCGATCTCGTCGATGAAGATGATGGACGGTGCGCTGGCCTTGGCTTGCTCAAAGAGATCACGAACGCGGCTCGCTCCGACTCCGACGAACATCTCGACGAACTCCGAACCCGAGATGCTGTAGAACGGGACAGCGGCTTCGCCGGCGACCGCACGTGCGAGGAGCGTTTTTCCAGTTCCGGGAGGGCCATAGAGCAGCACTCCCTTCGGGATCTTCGCCCCCATGGCCCGGAACTTCTGTGGCTGCTGGAGGAACTCCTTGATCTCCTCGAGCTCTTCGATCGCCTCATCAACGCCGGCCACATCTTCGAACGTGACTTTCGGGGTGTCCTTCGTGACCTGTTTGGCCTTGGATTTCCCGAACTGCATGACACGGTTCCCGCCGCCCTGGAGTTGAAACATGATGAATATGAACAGCCCGAAGAGCAGCAGGTACGGGAGAACGTTGCCCAGGAACCACTGGAACAGCGATGGCTCCTGCGAGTCGGTGACGGCTTCGACATTCGCGTTGAGAATGTCGTCGGTCAACGTTGGGGAGTACTCGGCCGGGTACATCATGATGTACTCGACTTGCTCGCCGGATGAGTCGGTGTACGTCCCGGTCACCTCGTTCGAACGGTCTCGGATCATCGCCGGGTCGTCGATCTCGCCGGCGGCGAGCTTGGCGTTGAACTCGTTGAGGCTGAGCTCCTGGGGCTGGGTCGACTGGTTGACGAACACGTTGACCGCCATCACCACCACGAAGATGACGGCCAGATAGATCATGATGGTTCGTGCGGTGCGGCTCACGCTGCTCCTCGGCTCAGGCTCGGGCCCCCGCATGGTAAGCGGACGAGCCTTCTATGCCACTCGGCAGTACCAAGTACCAATGAACAAGACCCGAGACTCCAGACTCGAGACCGGCCTTCTCACACACGGTGCTCTGCGCTGGACCCACGAGTACCGAGACTCCGGGCACCGAAGGTCTCGAGTCTCGGGTCTCAACTGCCCGCCGCCGTCCGATAACTGGAACCGTGCTCTACACCTCGTCGACAACCGCCACGTGCGGCAGATTCCGGTATTTGCCGTCGAAGTCGAGGCCGTAGCCGATCACGAACTCGGGACCGATGTGGAATCCCTCATAGGCGACCTCGAGCGGCGGCCTCTCGATTCCGTCCTTGATGAGCAGCGCCGCAAGCTTCAGCGATGCCGGGTTCCTGACTTCGAGGTTCTTGATCAGGTACTGGAGCGTGAGGCCCGTGTCGATGATGTCCTCGACGATGAGCACATCGCGGCCTTCGATCTCTTCGTCGAGATCTTTGAGAATCCGCACAACACCGGACGATTTCGTGGACGCTCCGTACGACGACACGGCCATGAAATCGAACTCAACCGGGAGCGCGACGTGACGAGCGAGGTCGGCCATGACCACAAACGCCCCTTTGAGGATCGCAACCATGAGGAGGTTCTTCCCCTCGTAGTCGCGGGTGATGGCCGCACCCATTTCAGCGAGCTTGGCGTCGATTTCCTCTGCAGATATGAGGGTTCGACCAATCTTCACGGCAATTCCTGCTTCCATCGGATCGCGACTGCTTGTCTCGTCGTCGGGCGGGCCCATGGTGCGACGCGAATACCGACGATGGCTGCGATTCTGCCACCCTCGGCCACCACCGGCCAAGTAGAGCGGCTGCGCACGGGGATGCCTCGCTCGGCAAGCGCCGTCCTGACGGGTTTTGTGCCGGTTTCGATGTCGATGCGGGCTCCTTCGGCGACCGCCTTCACCTCTGTCCTGCGGCCAAACACGGTCGGGTCCAGGAGGAGCGTCGATGTAGGGGTGATCTGCGATGCGTCGGCGTCCTCGAATGTGATGAAATGCTCCCCGAATCGGATCTCTCCCGGAACGGAAATCGCGATTGGCCCCGCGGCCTGACCGGCGGCATGGCCTGCATCGATCCTGACAAACGGACCCTCCCGTGTCACAGCAAGCGATCCGGTGATCATCACGGACTCGGATCGACCGACGGCGACGGCGAGGACGGCCTCGACATCGGCCTCGGACCCGGCGTAGGGACCGAACAGCCCTCGAAGGGCCCGTCGAACGCAACGTGACGCAACGGGCTTCGGCGCGGTCACGAGTGCAGCAGCGGGAATGGCGGCGCCGTCCGCGTCTCTCACCACCGGAATGTCGTCGGTGAGACCCTCGATCAGGCGGTCGTCGGCTGCCGCAAGGGATCCTGTGCGTGCGAGAGTGGCTCGAATCCCGGGGGCATAGTCTCGTTCGAGGTCCGGGAGAAGGTCCCGACGGACGCGGTTCCTCAGGAAGGTCACGTCCTCGTTGGCAGGATCGTCGGCAAACGGTAAGCCAAGCTCCTCGGCGAGTGACCGGATGTCGGCTCGGGAGAACCGAAGCAGCGGGCGAACCACACCGGGGCGACTCCGCAACATCCCGGCTACGCCTGCGCTACCCGAGCCGCGCATGAGGTTCATCATCACCGTCTCGGCCTGGTCATCCTGTGTATGGCCGGTGACCACGGTCTCGTCCGCACCGACGGCGTCCTCGATCCCGGTCCATCGAGCATCCCGGGCACGCGACTCGAGGGACGGTCCAGGATCCACGGGTGCATCGACGAAAGCCACGTCGATTCCGAGGTGTGCTCCGAGGGCACCCGCAGCTTGCTCAAGCGCCGCAGAACTGAAGAGGTGGTGACGAACGAAGACGCCGCGCGTCGTGGTGTGTTGTGCTGCTGCCCATGCGGCGACCGCTGAATCGGCCCCACCGCCGAGTGCGACAACGAGCGGGCTTTCCGGCAAGAGGTCGTGTACCTCGGCCGAGAGTTGGTCGGGTGTCAGGCGACCCGCTGCAGCCATAGGTCGGGAGCATCGATTTCTTCGAGGGTCGGCAGCGTTTCAGGGCTTTCCCACGCAAGGTCGAGCGTGGACCATGACGTCCGATCCTCTACACCTTTGATGAACGTCTCCCCCATCTCATATTGGCGGAGCTTCATTTCAAGACCGATCAACCGCATCAACGCGGCCGTTCGCTTGTCTGAGCGTCGTGCCTTGAGCACCGCCGACATGCGCGCCTGTGTCACTAGCTCGCGCTCGCCGATCCGGTCCATGACAACATGGCCGTGGCCCTCGAGGAGCGCCATCAGCGCTTGGACGCGGTCGATCACATCGCGTTGTTCTTGGGTTGCAAAAACACCAAAGATCCCAGATTCGTCGATGAGCGGTTCGCCGGCAGCGGCTGCCTCCCTGAGCTGGGCAGCGACCCGCTGGATCTGCCCGCTTTCGGGTTTCGAGGTTGCGACCAACTCCTCCACGAGGCCGAGAAAGTAGCCCCGCAGCCAGGGAACACCTGTGAATTGGAGGCGGTGGGTGCATTCGTGGAGCGCAACCCAGAATCGGAACTCGTCGGGCCGGAATGCGTGGTCTCGTTCCATCTTGAGAAGATTTGGCCCCACGAACAGGACGGTGTCGCCGTCGTCACCATCCGCGGTGGGAAGCACCAACTCGTACTGTCCGAGGACCCGGCGAGCGAGGAACCCGAGAACGGCGCCCATCTCGGCTCCCATGATTCGTCCTGCGATGGCCGCACCGACCCCCGACTCGGATCCGAGACGCTTCTCGGCCGGCGCCAGAAGGGTTGCGAAAGAGGCGACGTTGTTCTCGACCCACCCGGCCCGTCCCACCACAGCCACGTCCGGCAGCCCCGGCGCCGCAAGCCCCGTCTCCTCGGAGACGAGATCCGAAGCGCGGGCGACGAGTTCGGGCAGGTCGCGCTCGAGACGCGTCTGGTGGTACGTGTCCTCGAGCGGGTACCGCCCGGAGACACTCGAAGCAACAGATACCGCAAGCGGCCAATCAACGCGGGACATGAGAGGGAGAGTAGGGGTCCCGCGACATCTCCGGGCGGGAGTCAACATCAGAATCCGAGACTTGAGACACGAGACGCCAAACGGGAGACAGTCTCGGATCTCGGATCTCGGATCTCGGATCTCGGATCTCGGATCTCGGATCTCGG
>CBFDAN010000063.1:0-8561 GCA_965602815.1 uncultured bacterium | reverse complement strand
TGCCGATCATGATCGGTACGGCAACGATGCTCGCGACCATCGCGACGAGAACGAGCACGGCGAGACTGTTCCCCACCGGGTCATTGCCGAATCGGTCGGCAACAGATTCACTGACAGCAGAACGGAGCGCGGCTACGGCTTCGTCGTCCGGGGTCTGTTGCTCACCGATCGGCTGATTTCCGTCGGCCATCCCCGGGACGGCCGCAATGGCGTCTTCGATTCCCGGGATATCCGGCCACGGGACACCGCCCCCTTCCGGGCTGGCCTCGATGATGCCGGGGAGTTCATCAGGGATCTCAGCGGACCCGACGTAGTACTCATCCATGACCACGAGGCGCGGGACACCCATCCGGTGGTCGGGAATCGCGAGGCGCTCGGTGTCGGATTCGTAGAGGTCGGTGCCGGCTTCCACCGTTACGTCGGCAAAGAGGATGTCGAGCGTGCCGTTCGTCATCTCGTAGAAGGCGATGTCCTCAGGAGGGAGTGTCTCGTCGAAGAACACGGACGGCTCTCCGCCGAATTGCTCGAAGACCCCCGGCAGGACTTCATTGATCACATACTCGCAGTGGCCGCAGGCCGGCGAGAAGAAGAAGACGACGCGGACGACAGCTTCTTCGTCCGTGTCCGACTGGGCGGACGCGGGGAGCGCGATGGCGAACAGCATCGCAACAAGTACCGCCAGGAAGCTGGCCCTCGATCTCATGTCGGGGATAGCCTGCCGTCGCTTTTGATGTACCACCAGGGCCGGAAGACCGCGGAGCGCTTGCTCCCGATGTTCCGGCCGAGGTGTGACGGCTCCTGTGGTTCAGCCGAGGAGTTTCGCCTTGGCGGCTGCGAACTCCTCGTCGGTCAACAGGCCGGACGTCTTCATATCGGCGAGCTGCTTGAGCTGCGCCATCGTGTCGTCGGAGGGCGCCGCGGCGGGTGCGGCGGGTGGAGCCTGCTCGGCCTTCATGGCGTCCATTTGGGTCTGCATGTCGGCAAGCTGGGCCTGCGACTCGTAGGCGGCTTGGTTCGCCGCGTCCTGCTCGTAAGCCTCCTGCTGCTTCGATGCAGAGCGGCGCTGCATGCCCCCGCTCACGGCAGTTGCGGTCCCCGCGATGACGGCGGTCCTACCCATCGTCCTCACGATGCCGGGGCGTCCCCTTCTTCTTGGCATGTTCGTTCCTCCCTATTCGGCTTCGAGTTCTTCAACGATGGAGAGCACCTCGTCGACCACGAGGCCGGGGATCCGCATGTTGGCGAGAAGGATCCCGCCGGAGTCCAGTAACTCATCGCGCAGTGGCTTGAACCATGTGTGTTCGAAGACGAGCGCAGCCGCAGAGGACCCGTTCTCGAGCGCCGCGGCAAACTCCTCGACGTCCTCGTCGGACAGCAACCCGTTTCCTTCGACGAGCAGACGGCCCAACGCGGCGATGTCCTCGCTCGCGTCGACCTGGTCGAGTTCGAGGAAGTCCACGGTTCCATCTTCGTCCTTCAAGATCAGAAGAGCGTCGACGACGGTGATCACGCCGTTCTCAACGAGGGCCTCGAGCTCCGGCAGGATTCCACCGGTGAACTGGTTGCCCGGGAAGCCGATAACCAACAGTTCGATCGGCGCAAGTGACACTGAATCCTCCTTGTAGCTAGATGAGTCGAGTCTGGCCGAGCTCGCGTTGCTGCACAAGCGGAGATAGGAGAGCCGGTAGCTACCAGCTTCCAGTCTCGTTTCTCGTGTCCCGAGGCTCAGTCCTCTTCCGTTTCGTTGTCTTCGCTTCGCGACCTCTTGTCCAGTCTCCGCACCACAACCACCGCGATCACGATCGGCACAACGAAGAGCAGCACTTCATCCCAACCGTATTGATGGGCGAGGATTGGATCGATCGGCACGTGATGTCCCCGGTGTTGGCTCCGTACCGGGACAGGTTCGCGCACTTGTCGTGGTGGACGAAATCCAAACAGCAATGCATTGGAAAGTGAATATGCGTATATTTGCTGCTCCCTCGAGGGCCCCTATGCCATATTCTGTCGCCATCTTCGGCTCGTCCGGCTACGCCGGCGGTGAACTCATCCGTCTGGTCGACGGCCACCCCGACCTCGAAGTTGCGTTCCTCGGAGCCCACACCGCTGCGGGCAAGGATCTCGCGTCCGTTCATCCACAGCTGCGTCGCGGCGATCGTGTTCTCGAGCAGAACGATCCTGCGGCGGCCCCGGATGTGGATCTTGCCTTTCTGGCTCTGCCCCACGGTGCGTCCGCAGAACCGGCTATGACCCTGCTCGACCGGGGGATCTCGGTGGTTGATATAGGCAGCGACTTCCGCCTCGACACGCCGGATCGATACGTCGCTGCCTACGGAGGTGACCACCCATATCCCACCGAACTCGGCCGTTGGGTCTACGGACTCCCGGAGCTCCACCGGCGGGACATTGCACGCACAGACCGCGCGGCAGTGCCCGGCTGCTACCCCACGTCGGCGATTCTCCCGCTCGCCCCGGTACTCGCCGCAGGCCTCGTCGAACCGACGGGCATCATCGTCGATTCCATGTCGGGCGTTTCGGGCGCCGGGCGGGGAATCCATACCGATCTCCAGTTCGGCGTTGTCGACGAATCGGCCAAGGCCTACAAGGTGCTGACCCACCGGCATCGGCCGGAGATCGAGCGAGCACTCGACCAAGTGGGATCCGTTCCCGTCGAGGTCACCTTTACGCCACACCTAGTCCCGATGCAGCGAGGCATCCTCACCACCATCTATGCCACGGGTGTCGCGGAAACAAAACTTGCGGATCTGCGTGGTGCGCTCGAGGAGGCCTATGGGCAGGAGCCCTTCGTCTCCCTTGTCGAAGGCTCCCCGGAGACACGCTGGGTTGTCGGATCGAATCGGGCGCTCATCTCGGTGCACCTCGACGAGCGAACCGGCACCGCCGTTCTTATCTCGGCCATTGACAACCTCATCAAGGGCGCCGCAGGCCAGGCCGTGCAGGTCGCAAACCTGATGCTCGGCCTCGACGAAACCGCCGGACTTCCTCTCGAAGGATGGATGCCGTGAGTGTCCTTGCCCCGAAAGGGTTTGTTGCCGCCGGCGTCTCGGCGGGAATCAAGCCGACAGGGATCCTCGATGTCGCTCTTCTAGCAGCCGAACACTCTGTTCCCGCTGCTGCCGTCTTCACAACAAACATGGCTGCGGCCGCGCCAGTTCGGCTCTCTCGCCGCAACCTGGCGGCGGGTCGGTCAGCGAGGGCGGTCGTGCTGAACTCGGGCTGTGCGAACGCTGCCACCGGGAAACGCGGACGTGCCGTCGCCGAATTGACGGCAAACCGAACGGCCGAACTCCTCTCATGTGCACCCGAAGACGTTCTCGTCTGTTCCACCGGGACGATCGGATCCCACCTCGCTCCGGAAGCCATCACGGCGGGGGTGGGCGATGCAGTCGCGTCACTCGGCAGCGACGCCGGACACGCCAACGCTGCCGCGCGAGCGATTATGACGACGGACTCCGAGTCGAAGGAAGTCAAGGTCGAAGCCAGCGGATTCACGGTCGGAGGCATGGCGAAAGGGGCGGGCATGATTCGGCCAGACATGGCCACCATGCTGGCGGTCCTCACCACCGACGCTGTGGCGACCGCTCCGGCGCTCGACCGGGCACTCCGAACTGCAGTCGACCACTCGTTTCACGCCCTGAACGTCGATGGGTGTCCGTCCACCAACGACACAGTGATTGTCCTGGCGTCTGGTGCGTCTGGAATATCACCGGAGACGGAGGCGCTCGCTGCTGCCATGACGACAGCTGCCGTCGACCTGGCCCGCCACATTGCTGCCGACGCCGAGGGAGCGAGTCGTGTGGTGACGATCGCGGTGACCGGGGCTGCCGACGATGCGGCCGCCCGCAGTATCGGCAGGCGCGTGGCCGACTCCGTTCTCGTCCGGTCCTCCTTCTATGGAGCCGACCCTAATTGGGGCAGGATCGTGGGGGCACTCGGCGAAGTGAGCGAAGAAGTCGACTTCGGCGACCTTGTGATCGCGTTCGCCGGCACAACCGTTGTGCGCGGCGGTGTCGGTGTCCACGTCGACGAGGACGCGATCAGCGAGGGGATGAGGGGGGACTTCGGTGTGACGATCTGTGTGGGAAGCGGCTCAGGAACCGCACGAGTCTTCACGACAGACCTGACCCCCGAGTATGTGCGATTCAACGCGGAGCGGTCATGACCACCGGACACACACCACCCGATCACGGGAAACCCAGGATTGCCAGCACGATGGGAAAGGCTCGGATCTTCTCCGAATCGATGCCGTTTATCAAGTCCCATCGCGGCAAGACGGTCGTGATCAAGTACGGCGGTTCGGCCATGGTCGACGAAGGTTTGCGCAATACGTTCGCCGACGACATCGCGATGCTCCACTACGTGGGAATCAACGTGGTCATAGTCCACGGTGGCGGACCGCGAATCAGCGAAGCGATGCATCAGCGGGGTGTCGAACCACAGTGGCTCGAAGGCCTCCGGGTCACGGACGCCGACACGATGCGGGTTGTCCAGGCCACCCTGGCGGGTGAGATCAATCCCGACATCGTTCGTCTCATCAATGCACATGGGGCCCTCGCCACCGGCGTCAACGGACTCGACGGGAACCTCTTTGTCGCTCGTCCAAAGGATGAACGCCTCGGGTTCGTCGGGGTAATCGTTGAGGTCAACCCGGCGCTCGTCGCCAGCCTCCAGCACCAGGGGTACGTGCCCGTCGTCGCACCGATCGCACGCGGAGAAGACGGCGAGGTGTACAACGTGAATGCCGATACGGCCGCCGGAGCGCTGGCGGCCGCACTGGGAGCCAAGAAGCTTGTGTATTTGACGGATGTCGAAGGGCTCTATTGGGTGCTGGGTCAGGAGGACTCGCTCATACAACGAGTGACGGAGGATGGCATCAAGGAGATCCTTGAAGGCGGCACGGTGACGGCAGGGATGCTCCCGAAGCTCGAATCCTGTGTTGCGGCGATCGAAGAGGGCGTTGAACGGGTTCACATCTTGGACGGCCGTATTCAGCACTCGGTGCTGCTCGAGGTGTTCACCCCTGAGGGCATCGGCACGATGGTCACGAAGGAACCGGTCCCGTGAGTTCGACCGAAGCCCGAAGACGTCTCGTGACACGGCTGGTCACAACCGAGGCGATCGAGAGCCAGGCTCAGCTGAGACGGTTGCTCGTGCACGCCGGCCACGACGTCACCCAGGCCACGATTTCGAGGGATCTCGAGGCGATTGGGGCCGTGAAGGTTCGCGAAGACCATTTCGCTCGCTATCGGATCCAGGATCCTGCCGAGATGCGTCGAGCCCGAGCTGCGCTTGCGGCGGCGACAGACGAGTTCGTGGAGTCCGTGACGGTCACCGGGCCGCTTGTTGTGGTGAGGGTCCCCCCCGGCGCAGCCAATCTGGTTGCGGGGCGGATCGACTCGGCCGGTCTTACAGGCGTGCTCGGAACAGTCGCCGGGGACGACACGGTGTTCATCGCCGTTGATGAGTCAACCGAAGCAGCGGCGATTGCCACAGAAATCGAAGGAGGATGATGTGAGTCAGGGGATCAACAAAGTGGTGCTTGCGTACAGCGGCGGCCTCGACACGTCGATCATCCTTCGCTGGATCATCGAGGAATACGGTGCAGAAGTCGTGGCGTACACGGCCGACGTTGGCCAGGGCGAGGAAGTCGAGAAGGCGCACGAAAAGGCGTTGGCAACCGGGGCGGTTGAGGCCATCACCGAGGACCTGACACATGAATTCGTCGAGGACTTCGTGTTCCCGGCCGTGCGTTCGAGCGCCCTCTATGAGGGCTACTACTTGATGGGCACATCCCTTGCCCGTCCCGTGATATCAAAGGGCCTCGTTCGTGTCGCCGAGGAGACCGGGGCCGACGCGATCGCCCACGGCGCCACCGGGAAGGGAAACGACCAGGTTCGCTTCGAACTTTCCGCCTACGCCCTGAAGCCCGACATCAAGGTTGTTGCGCCGTGGCGCGAGTGGGACATGAAGGGCCGTGCCGATCTCGTCGCGTACGCCGAACGATTCGACATTCCAATCCCGACGACTCCGAAGATGCCGTATTCGATGGACGCCAACATTCTCCACATCTCGTACGAAGGTGGCGTGCTAGAGGACCCGTGGGCTTCGCCGCCACCGGGTATGTTCCGAATGACGACTGATCCGACGGACGCTCCAGACGAACCGCAGGTGATCACCGTTGGGTTCCGTGCAGGCAATCCGGTATCGGTGGACGGTGTCGAGTTGGATCCGGTGGACCTGCTGATGCTCCTCAACGAGTTGGGCGGTCGCCACGGCGTTGGGCGGATCGATATTGTCGAGAACCGGTTCGTCGGAATGAAGAGCCGCGGGGTCTATGAGACACCGGGTGGAACGATCCTCTATCACGCCCATCGAGCCGTCGAGTCTCTGACGCTCGATCGCGAGGTCGCTCATCTCCGCGATGAATTGTCGAATCGGTACGCCGAGATGGTCTACAACGGGTTCTGGTACTCGCCCGAGCGCGAGGCGCTCCAGGCGTTCATGGACGACATCCAGACCCGCGTCAACGGGGAGGCCCGACTGCGGCTCTACAAGGGGCAGGTGGTGGTCGAGGGGCGCCGCTCCGCGAGCCACGACCTCTACGACGAAGCGACGGTGACCTTCGAGGCCGACGATGTCTACAACCAGGCCGATGCCGACGGTTTCATCCACCTCCAGAGTCTGAGACTGAGAACCTTCGCCGAAAAGAGAATGGGAGAGGGGGAATGAGCCGCGAGCAGCAGCCTGGTTTCCTGTCCCCTCGACCGAAGGACGGGGGGACGCAGGGGGGCAACCCAATCTCGTGTCTCGTGTCTCGTGTCTCGTGTCCCCAGTCGCGCGTTCCCGGCACGATCGGATCAGCGATATGACATTGTGGAGTGGCCGGTTCGCTTCGGGACCGGGGGAGACGTTGTGGCGGTTCACGACCGATCCGTCGGACCGACGACTCCTGGTTGACGACATCACCGGGTCGCTCGCCCACGTGGCCATGCTCGGCGAGGTCGATCTGCTTCCGGCAGACATCGTCGAGCGGATCCAAGAGGGCCTCGAACACATCCTCGAGGAGGCGCACGCCGGTAGGTTCGAGTTCAGGGCCACCGACGAAGACGTACACACCGCTGTCGAACGCCGGCTGGGTGAGCTGATCGGTGCGGAGGCGGGCCACCTGCACACGGGACGATCGAGAAACGATCAGATTGCCCTCGATCTCCGCCTCTACCTTCGTCGTGCCGTCGATCACCGGGTCGAACAGATCCAGCACCTCGTGGCGGTCCTAGTAGATAGGGCGGAACACGCGGGGGATAGGGTTGTCGCCTCGTATACCCATCTTCAGCAGGCCCAGGCGATCCCGCTCGCGCACCACTTCCTCGCCTACGCCTGGATGCTGTTGCGCGATGCCGACCGTTTCAGCGAAGCCCGCACGCGGATCGACGTCTCACCACTTGGGGCCGGCGCATCGGCCGGGAGTGCGCTGCCGCTCCGGCCCGATTTCGTCGCGAAGCTCCTTGGGTTCTCGGCTGTATTCGGCAACTCGCTCGACGCCGTCTCGTCCAGGGATTTCGCCTCCGAATACACGTTCTGCGTCTCACAGGCGATGGTGCACCTTTCGCGGCTATCTGAGGAACTCGTGTTGTGGTCGGCCGAGGAGTTCGGCTGGGCCGAATATGACGATGCCCACACGACCGGCTCGTCGGCACTCCCCCACAAGAAGAACCCGGACATCGCAGAGTTGGCGCGCGGAAAGGCCGCGACCGTGATCGGTGACCTTGCAGGGCTTCTCGCGCTCCAGAAGGGTCTCCCCCTCTCGTACAACCGTGATCTCCAGGAGGACAAGCGGGCCGTGTTCCACGCCGACGATGTGCTCACCACGGCACTCTCAGCTCTGACCGGGATGATCGAAACGGCGGACTTCGACCCACCGGCCCCGTCATCGTGGGTGGTGGCGCTGGATCTAGCCGAAGCCCTCGTTGCGAGAGGTGTTCCATTTCGGGACGCCCACGGCGCCGTCGGTGGACTCGTGGCTCGCCTCAAAGCCGAGGGACGAGAGTTCGAGTCCGTGACCTCGGGCGAGTTGCAGTCGACTCATCCCCAACTCGTTCCTGAGGATCTCGACCTCCTGGATCCGAGGGGTTCGGTGGAGGCGAGACGATCGCCGCGCGGCGGCTCGTTCGCTTCGGTGGCTGAGCAGATCGTCGAACTTCGCTCGATCCTGCCCTGAGTGTCCGAGCTGCCGGTACGGTGCGGATGCCGAGAGCTGCGCAGGCTGTCCCGCTTGGTCAAGCGGCGTCGGCGAGCCCGCCGGCCGACAATGGTGAGCACGACGGACATTTTGGTGCCGGACAGCGTGCGACGACGGTCGCCGAGATCCCTGCTTCGTTGAACCAGGCCTCGAGTTCGGCATCGGTCATTGCGAGAGTTGGGGTACTTTCAATCATGGGGACACCGTATCCGGCGTGTGTGACAGAAAACCGTATCGCGGCGCGCTCGGCGGATTACGTCGGAGTCGAGATGCCTACTATCGACCCATGGAACTCACGCGA
>CBFDAN010000062.1:0-8617 GCA_965602815.1 uncultured bacterium | reverse complement strand
CGACGACGGTTCCGGTTGGTGATACGACGTTGGGTTTGGAGGCGGTTGCGGAGGGTTTTGAGCGGCCGGTGTTCTTTGCGTCGTCTGGGGGTCGTGGTTTTGTGGTTGATCAGCCGGGGCGGGTCTGGGCTTTGGTTGATGGTGGCGATCCTGTGGTTGTGCTCGATATTCGGGATCGGGTGTCGTTCTCTGGTGAGCGGGGTCTTCTCGGGTTGGCGTTCCACCCTGATCACGCCGGGGTTCTGTATGTCAATTACACGCGCAGTGATGGGGCGACGGTGGTTTCCGAGTTCACGATGGGTGGCGATCCGTCTGTTGCGGATCCGTCCTCGGAGCGTGTGGTGTTGGTGGTTGCGCAGCCTGCCGGGAATCACAATGGTGGGATGATCGCTTTCGGTCCGCGGGGTGATTTGTGGATCGGTATGGGGGATGGTGGCGGTTCGAACGACCGGTTCGGGAATGGGCAGCGCGGCGACACGCTGCTTGGTGCGATGTTGCGTATCCGGGTTGGTCCCGACGTCGACCCGTATGGGGTTGTCGAGGGTCTGGGTTTCGCTGCCCCGGAGGTTTGGGCGGTTGGTTTGCGCAACCCTTGGAGGTTCTCGTTCGACGGCGACCAGATCTGGATCGGTGATGTCGGGCAGGGTGCCGTTGAGGAGATCGATTCTGCGTCGACCGGGGGTCGGGGTTTGAACTTCGGGTGGCCGCTCTATGAGGGCAGTGACTGTTTCGCGGGGCCGTGCGATCCGGGTGGTTTGACGTTCCCTGCCTTCGAGTATCGGCACGATGAGGGGTGTTCGGTCACCGGCGGGTATGTCTATCGGGGTGCTGCGATCCCGCAGCTCGACGGCCACTACTTCTTTTCGGATTGGTGTTCCGGTTTCGTGCGTTCCATCGCCCCGGACGGTGTTGTCCACGACTGGACTGGGGGGACCGGCACCGTCCCTCAGGTCTCGTCGTTCGGACGTGACGACGCGGGTGAGGTGTATGTCGTGTCGGCAGCCGGAACCATCTACCGCATCGTAGAAGGCCCACGATGATCGTCGTTGTCGGATCGGCAAACCACGACCTCATCACCCACGTCGACCACCACCCCGCACCCGGCGAGACGGTACTGGGGTTGGGCCATGAGACGATGCCGGGGGGCAAAGGTGCGAACCAAGCCGTCGCTGCAGCACGACTCGGCAGCGACATCGTGTTCGTGGGCCGTGTCGGAGCGGACGAGGTGGGCCACGCACTCTCCGCAGGACTGGCGAGCGAAGGAATCGATACAAGTCATCTCGCTCTCGATCAAGATGTGGCGACTGGGCTGGCGATCATCACCGTCGACGATGCGGGGGAGAACTCGATCGTCGTGAGCCCCGGCGCGAATGGGCGCGTCAGCTCCGTCGACGTCGACGGCGCTGCTGCGGTGCTCATGGCGGCGACGGTGACCCTTCTTCAACTCGAGATCCCACTCGACGCCGTATCGGCAGCAGCTGAGGCATCGGCTGGGATCGTCATCCTCAACGCGGCCCCGGCTGCAGCCCTCCCGGATACTCTCATTCGGGCGACCGATGTGCTCGTCGTCAATCGGGGCGAGCTGCAAGCACTCACCGGTTCCGATGATCCGACGTCGGCTCGCGCGCTGCCCGTCCCCGTCACGGTGGTGACCCTTGGCCCCGATGGTGCCCGCATCGTGCGGGATGAGACGGATGTGGCCGTTCCGGCCCCGGAGGTTTCGCCGGTCGATACCACCGGCGCCGGCGACACGTTTTGCGGAGCGCTCGCGGCAGGTCTCGATCAAGGCCTCACACTTGAAGCTTCCGTCGGACGAGCCGTGGTCGCGGGCGCCGTCGCCGTGACTGCAGTTGGCGCACGAACCGGGATGCCGACCACAGCCGAACTCGATGCCCTCCTCCGGGTGCATGGCTCGGGGGATGCCGGGTAGTCTCCGTTCCGCATGACGCGCCCAATCATCATCGATACAGATCCCGGTCAGGACGACGCTGTCGCCCTGCTGCTTGCACTCGCGTCGCCCGAACTCGACGTGGTCGGAATCACCACTGTGGCCGGCAACGTCCCGCAACCACTCGTCACGACGAACGCGCTGAAGCTGTGTGAACTCGTGGGACGGACCGATGTCAGGGTATTCGCCGGGGCCGATCGGCCGCTCGAGCGCGACCTGTTCACTGCGGAGTATGTCCACGGTCCTACAGGTATCGATGGTGTTGATCTCCCCACGCCGGTGACCAACGCTTCGCCGAAAGACGCCGTTGACTTCATCATCGAGGCGTGCCTCTCCGCGGTGGACGAGGGAATCACGCTGTGCCCCATCGGCCCCCTCACCAATATCGCTTCGGCAATAGCTCGCGAACCCACGATCGTCCCGAGGATCAGCGAGATCGCCATGATGGGTGGCGGATTCTTCGAGGGCGGGAACACAACACCGGTCGCCGAGTTCAATATCTACGTCGATCCCGATGCCGCCGCCATCGTGTTCAACAGTGGGGCTCCGATCACGATGTTCCCGCTCGATGTGACCCACAAGGCGCTTGTTCTACCGGAGGACCTCGATCGGATTCGCGGCATCGGCACGCCGATCAGTGACGCCGTCGCCGGCATGCTCGGCTTCTACGAACGTCACGATGTCGAGAAGTACGGCATCGCGGGTGCGCCGCTCCACGATCCGTGTGTCATTGCCTACCTGATCGATCCCGACCTCTTCTCAGGCAAGGCCTGCCGTGTGGAGATCGAGACCGATTCCGAACTCACCGTTGGTCAGACCGTGGTCGATTGGTGGGGAGTCACCGGAGCGGCACCGAATGTGATGGTCATGGCCGACGTCGACCGGCAGGGATTCATCGACCTCGTGGTGGAACGCATCGGCCGTCTCTGAACCTGCTGAGGTGGATCTGGGTCAGGTCTCGCTCTTGCTGAGCCATGCCCACAGACCCAGCAACAGGGCACCCGCGACAAGGATCGTCGCAACCACCATCGTGTCGGCCAGGCCTGCTGCTTGGGCGGCCGCCGGAGCATCCGCGGCATCAGAAACACCGCCGTAAACGGAGGTACGGGCAGCCCACAATGTGCCCAACACAGCGATTCCCGTGACGCTTGCTGTGGTTCGGTTGATGGTCAACATCCCGGATGTGACCCCGAGTTGGTCGAGGGGTACCGAACCGAGGATCGCCGAGTTGTTTGGCGACTGGAAGATCCCCATCCCGAGACCGATGATGAGACCGACGACGACCACGACGAGTGAGGTCGTCGCGTCGTCGATCAACAACGCTGCGATCCCGTAGGCGATCGTCATCAACACGAGACCGGCAACGGTGACCGGTCTCGATCCGACTCGATCGGACAACGTCCCCGACATCGGTGCGACAATGCCCATGGTGATCGGGACCGCGCCCAAGACGAGTCCGATCTCCCGCGGCGAGAGGTACATGACATCGGTCAAGTAGAACGGGACAACCAGAAGCAAACCCGACAGCGCGAAGAACGAGACGAAACCCGTAGCCAGATTGACCGTGAGATCCCGGCTTCTGAAGAGATCCAGATTCAGCATCGGTTCGGCGACGCCTTGTTCGATTGCGATGAACGCTGCGAACGCGAGCACTGAGACCGCGAACGAGGCGAGGATCAGCGGATCGGTGAAACCGACGTTCTGGCCCATCGTGAGAGCGAGCAGAAGCGACAACAACGCCACGAAGAACGCGCCCGCTCCCGCGAAATCGAAGCGCTGCTTCCCCTTCGGCTTCGTGTTGGGAACGAACTTGACTGCCGTGATGGTGCCGATGATCCCGATCGGGAGGTTCACGAAGAAGATCCACCGCCAGTCGGTCGCCTCGAGGATGATGCCACCAAGGATGGGCCCCGCCATGATGCCAAGTGACACGGTGGTGCCGTTGATCCCAAGCGCCTTTCCTCGCTCGGATGGCGGGAACGCCTCCGTCGTGATGGCGAATCCGAGGGCGAAGATCATCGCAGCACCGAGAGCCTGGACAACTCGTGCGGCGATGAGAAAGCCGATTGTCGGCGAGAGTCCAGCGAGCACCGAGCCGACGGTGAAGACGGCGAATCCGGCCGTGAAGATCGGCTTCTTCCCAATCATGTCTCCGAGGCGCCCGAAACCGAGGGTCAGGGTCGCCTGTGTCAGAAGATATGCCAGCACTACCCATTGGGCGACGCCGAAGGTGGTGTCGAACTCCTCCGCCAGCGTGGGAAGCGCCACGTTGACGATGCTGCCGTCGATCGTCCCGAGGAAGATCGCCATGGCAATCGCCACAAGGACGTACCACTTGCGCGAGTAGTCGACGCCTTCGGGCGGTGTTTCGGTCACGGCGGCCATGAGCGCGCGAGGGTAGGGGCCGCCGGACGCCAGCCGGCGATGAGGCCTTGATGCCGATCGTAGGTCGATTCGGCGAATCGAGATCGGTTCGATGTGCATGGCGGGCGTACCCGCGTGTACCCTCGGCTCGAAATAAGTGGCATCGGCGAAAGGGGAAACCCGATGAGCGATCGGCGAGGCCTCGCCATCTTTGTGGTGTTGGCGTTCGTGCTGGCCGCGTGCGGATCGAGCAGCGACGATACGACGACCACGACGTCGACGACGTTTCCAACGGAAACAACGACGACTACGGCTGCGACGGTGACGACCACATCGACGACCACATCGACGACCACCACGACCTCACCGTACGGGGGAGCGACGCTCCTGACCACGGTGATCCAGCAGGAACTGACGGCGCTTGGGTACTTCGAGGGAGCCGCGGACGGAATCCTCGGGCCGTTGACGGTCGAGGCGATCACCGCATTCCAGACTGACGCCGGAATCACAGCGGACGGCGCCTACGGGCCGGAGACGTATGAGGCGCTCGCCGACGCCATGGAAGCCGATCCCGAGATCGTCACCGTAATCCAAGAAGACCTGATGGAGTTGAAGCTCTATCCCGGTCCGGCGGACGGTGACTATGGGTCCGGAACGGTAGAGGGAGTTGAAGGGCTCCAGGCGAAGTGTGGGATCGAGGTCGACGGTCGCTTCACTCCCTACAGCCACGTGTGCCTCGAACAGGAGATGGGCCGGGCCTGATCACAGGCCGGATCGAAACGCCTAGCCTGACCAAGATGCCGCTGCGCGACGTGACTGTGGTCGAGCTCGCCGGTCTTGGGCCGGTGCCGTTTGCCGGCATGGTGCTCGCCGGTCTCGGAGCGAACGTCACCAGAGTCGACCGTCCGGGGGGTCCGGCAATCCCCGATCCAATGATTGGAGCCGTCGGCCGTGGCAAGCGATCGATCGCTTTGGACCTCAAACAGCCTGCGGCGATCGACGTGGCGCGCCAACTGCTCGCCGGCGCTGACATCCTCCTCGAGGGATACCGACCCGGGGTGATGGAGCGCCTCGGCCTGGATCCGGACGATTGCCTCGCGGAGAATCCCAAGCTCATCTACGGACGTATGACCGGGTGGGGATCGGAGGGGCCGTTCGCGACGATGGCCGGTCACGACATCAACTACATCGGCCTGACGGGTGCGCTGCACGCGATTGGCGATGTGGACCAAATGGCGCCGCCTCTCAACATTGTGGGAGACGGCGGCGGGGCGATGTTCCTCGTCGCCGGCGTCCTCGCCGCGCTGCACGACCGCGAACTCACCGGCGGCAAGGTGGTGCACTCTGCCATCGTGGACGGCGCCGCGTACCTGATGAGTCCCTTCTATGAACTGTTGGCCATCGGTCAGTGGGAGGACCGACGCCACGCGAACATCCTCGATGGCGGCGCTCCCTTCTACACGACCTACGAGACGAGCGACGGCGGGTCGATGGCTGTCGGTGCGCTCGAACCCCATTTCTACGCGGAACTCCTGAAGGGCCTCGAACTCGACGCGGCGGATCTCCCGGACCAATATGACCAATCGCGCTGGCCGGAACTTCGACACATCATCGCGGCGAGATTCGCGGCACGGACCCGGTCCGCGTGGATGGCCGTATTCGACGGAACCGACGCGTGCACAACCCCGGTACTCTCCCTCCGCGAGGCGCCGGACTACCCGCACAATGTCGAACGCGGGGTCTTCGGTGGATTGGCTGGCCACCGATTACCAAATCCGGCGCCGCGCATCGGGAGCGAGCGCACCCGTGCTCTCAGCGAGTACGCCCCGCCGGGTGCCGACACCACCACAATCCTCGCCGAACTCGGATTGGGCCCAGACGAGATTGCGGCGTTGATTCGGGGTGGAGCGGCATCGTGACAAGCTGGACACCGAAGCGGGACGAACGCCGCCCGGAACGGATCCAGGCGCTGAAAGCGAAGATCGAGCGGGGGGAGTACCAGGTTCCGTCCGAACGTGTCGCCGACGCCGTGATCCGCTGGTACCGGAGAATGGACTCGATCAGTCGGCGGTGAGTTCGTCGATCTCGTCCTGGGTCGTGTGATGCCCCACCCTGCGTCCGAGCGCATCGATCGCCATCACCACCCCGAACGCCACCACGGCAGCGACGATGGCCAAGAACACGTCCTCGTCAGGAGCCTGAAGCGCTGTGCTGTCGACGCCCCTCGGCCAAGGCCACAGCACGCGCAGTGAGCCCAGCATCAAACCGATCAGGGCGGCCATGACCGAGTTGTAGTGATCGCGCAAAGCTCGGTGCAGCACCTGGGAGAAGAGTGCGAGACCGATGACCGCACCGACCGCGAACACGGCGAGAGAAGCAAGGTCACGTGACGTCACGGCCGACAGAACCGGACCGTACATCCCGAGCATCACGAGGATGAAGGAACCGCTGATCCCTGGAAGAATCATGGCGCAGATGGCAATGGCGCCGGACAGGAAGAACGCCCACGTCTCTGGATCGGCGATCTGAGCCGCCGACTCGCTCGAGGTGTCCTCCCGCAGTCCGAGGAGGACGAAGACGACAACCGTCACCGCAATGATGATTCCGATTCTGCGCAGGTCGCGGACGGTGAGGAGACGCCAGACGATCAGAGCCGAACCGGCAACGAGCCCCAGGAAGAGCGACGCCATCAGGATCGCGTGGTCCTTCAGCAGGTTCTCGAGCAGGTGGGAGAGTGAGATGATCGCAAGCCCGATCCCCACGCCGAGCGGAAGGATGAATCCCCATTCCACCTTGCGCAGCCACTCCATACCGCCCGGGAAGTCGAAGCGCAAGAACGACCCCAGTGCCGAGCTTCCGGAGCGAACCGACGCGATCAGCCGCTCATAGATTCCGAGAACGAGCGCGATCGTGCCGCCGGAGACCCCGGGGACGATGTCGGCAGCCCCCATGAGGTAACCGCGGAGGATGGACCAGGGAATCTCGCGGAACACGGCGGCGAGTGTAGGGGCAGCCTTTGACGACCGGTGTACCGTGCCCCACGCGATATTCCCTGGGAGCGAAGATGAGGGTCGTCCTACAGCGGGTCACTCGAGCCTCGGTCCACGTCGACGGCGAGACGACGGGACAGATCGAAGCAGGGTTGCTCGCGCTCGTCGGTGTGGCTGAGGGTGATGACGACGCAGACGCGCGGGTGGCCGGCGTGAAGATCACCGGTATCCGCATCTTCCCGGATGCACGCGGGAAGATGAATCTGAGCGTCGCCGACGCAGGGGGAGCGGTTCTGCTGGTTTCCCAATTCACGCTGCTCGGCGACGTGCGAAAAGGCCGGCGTCCGACCTTCACTGCTGCCGCATCACCCGACCACGCGGTTCCTATTCTCGAAGCGCTCTCTGATGCGATCGAGGCGACCGGGGTGCCGGTGGAGCACGGCCGCTTCGGCGCCCACATGGTCGTGGACCTTGTCAACGACGGTCCGGTGACGATCGTCCTCGACGTCACCGATGGTCGTGTGTCGTAGGTCGCTGGCGGCTTCAATCGCGCAGAAACTCGCGACCGGCATCACAGAAGGTCTTGAAATCGCAACGGCGGCACGCTTCGGACGGCGTCGCCTCGAAACCGCCGCGATCGAACCGACTCGTCAATGTGTCGATGCGGCTCCGCGCGGTGGCGAGCCAGATATCGTCGACGGAGACGGTTCGTTCGGAGAACTCTCCGCCGCCGAAGAATGCGAACGCGACCGATAGCCGGTCGGGGACCGGCGTGGCGACCGCTCCGTCGGCGGCTGCGATGGCATAGGTCTGTAGCTGAACGTCGAGGGAGGGATCTTCGGAGGTGCGCCCCGACTTGTAGTCAACGATTTCCCACTCGCCCGGTTCCGCCTCGTACACGGCGTCGATCCGACCTCGCACGCGCACATTGCCGAACTGGAGATCGATCGGAACCTCGGCAAAGCGGGCAGTTCGAGCGGCGAGGCGGGATGTGAGGAACACCTCATATGGATCAGGTCCGGCGACCACCGTGGCGTCGCGGTCCGTTGTGATGTCGTAGGTGACATCTTCGAGGTCGTCCAGCGGGACCTTTCCGAGATTGTGGAGCTCGACCTTTCGGTGGAACTCGACACCACGGCGGAGCGCGGGGGAAGGTCGCATGGGGAGCCGATCTACAAATGCCCATTTGAACTGCTGCGGGCACCGTGACAGCGTCACAAGCCCAGTTACCGACGTTGATTTGGCATCGCTGCGCTCGAGGGGGGTCGGCTCGGGGAGCGCCTCGAGATCGAGCCGCATCTGGCCTGCCGCTGCT
>CBFDAN010000061.1:0-8667 GCA_965602815.1 uncultured bacterium | reverse complement strand
CGGGTGGCGGGGTCATCCAGATGAGCGCGTCGGATTCGACGCATACGGCGCTGGTCGTTGCCCGCGAACGTGCGGGCGGTGACATCGGCCGGATGGTGGCCTATGCGTCGGAGCAGGCACATTCATCAATCGAGAAGGGTGCTCGGGTTGCCGGCTTCGGCCACACCCGATTCATCCCGGTCGATGAGCATTTTGCAATGCGGCCGGATGCTCTCGAGGCGGCGGTTGAGGCCGACCTGGCGACCGGCCTCGTTCCGGTTGTGGTCGTGTCTGCTGTCGGGACGACGGGGACGACCGCAATTGATCCGATTCGGACCATCGGTGAGATCGCCCGGTTCCACCGACTCTGGCATCACGTCGATGCGGCATACGCCGGCACCGCCATGATCTGTCCCGAATTCCGTCACCATCAGGACGGACTCGAGCTTGTCGACTCCTACACGTTCAACCCCCACAAGTGGATGTTCACAAACTTCGACTGCTCGCTGTTCTACGTCGCCGACAGGACGCCGCTGCTCGAGGCCATGAGCATCTTGCCGCCCTATCTGTTGAACAAGGCGACCGAATCCGGGCAGGTCATCGACTACCGGGACTGGCACGTTCCGCTGGGGCGACGCTTCAGGGCCCTGAAGCTCTGGTTCGTGCTGCGCTCGTACGGCGCCGAGGGGTTGCGGCACCATGTTCGCGAACATGTGGCATTGGCTGCAGAACTCGCTGACCGGATCGAGCAGCACCCACGACTGGACCTGGTGGCACCGACGCCGTTCGGACTCGTCTCGTTCCGACACGTCGACGGCGACGAGGCAACGGACGCTCTCGCTGAGAAGATCAACAATTCCGGCTGGGCCTACGTCACCCCCTCGAAACTCGACGGCAAGAGCTTCATCAGAGTCTCAATAGGACAGACGAATACGACCGCAGAGCACGTGGATCGGTTGTGGACCCTCGTTGAGACGGCTGCCGAACCCTGATCTGCGAGCGGGTACGAAGCCAGAGACACGAGACATGAGACACGAGACATGAGACACCGGCCTCGGGTCTCATGTGTTCGGTCTTGCTACTCGCTACTCGCTACTTGCTACGTGCTTCTGTCCTTCCCAATACAATCGGGGTATGGAACCGCTCATCACCCCTGCCGAATCGGGTCGACTCGACACGGTGGCGGACGACGCACCGGAGGTGCTCATGGAGCGGGCCGGGCTCGGCGTGGCGCTTGTGGCCGTCGAGATGGGGATTGGATACGGAGATCGTGTCACGGTGCTTGCCGGTCGAGGCAACAACGGTGGCGACGGCTATGTCGCTGCGAAGTACCTGGCGCGACGCGGCGTCGCCGTCACGGTCCATTCATTCGGGTATCCGACGGGTGATACATCCCCGGCGAGGAAGGCGGCTCTTGCAGCCGTTCGCGCTGGTGCGAAGGTCGCAACCCTCGATGAAGCCGCTCGGTCGGATCTCATCATCGATGCCGTGTTCGGCGTCGGATTCCGCGGGGCGCTTCCGGACCAGGTGATCCCTTGGACGCTCCTTGATGCTCCGGTTCTCGCCGTTGATGTCCCATCCGGACTGGATGCCGCCAGCGGAACCGTCGAAGACGCGGCGTTCTACGCCGATGTAACGATCACGTTCCAGGCGGCGAAGACGGGGCATGTGCTCGGTGAAGGGCCGGAGCGGAGCGGGGAACTGATCGTGTTCGACATCGGTCTCGGCGATCCCCGACCCGAGTTGATGCTCTGCGAGGAGATCGACGCCCCTATTCCAGCTAGGACTCGCCGCGCCCACAAGTGGTCGGTCGGGTCCGTCGCCGTCGTCGGCGGATCGCCTGGAATCACCGGGGCCGCCATGCTCGCTGCCCAATCTGCGCTGGCCGCTGGGGCCGGCGCGGCTGCTGTCGTGTGTCCAGGTGCCATCCAACCGACGTACGCGGCGATGGATCCGGGGGTGATGAACATCGGCATCGGCGACGGCGACCGTTTCGAGGCCCACGCCGCCGGCGCGGTGCTCACAGCCGCAAACCGCTACGACGTGCTCGCGATCGGGCCGGGTCTCGGCCCGGTTGAAGAGAGGTTCGTCGTCAAGCTGCTCGAAGGATGGGACGGCCCCGTCGTCCTCGACGCGGACGGACTCAACGCGGTCGCCGACATCTCGGCTCTCTCCCGCGGTGACGACACCGTGATTACCCCTCACACCGGCGAGTTCGCCCGCCTGACCGGAATAGAGGCCGATCACGTTGCAGCTGCTGATCTCGCGAAAGAGACAGGAACGACCGTGGTCCTCAAAGGCAATCCGACCTTCGTCACCGACGGGGTCGAGACGTGGGTGGTTACGACGGGAGGTCCGGAGCTTGCGACGATTGGAAGCGGAGATGTTCTCACCGGGATGATCGCTGCCTATACCGCAGGGGGTCTACCCACACTGGTGGCATCCCGATCAGCTGCGTTTCACCACGGTGAAGCTGCTTCCCTACTCAACGAGGTCCGGGTGGTCACCGCCACCGCCCTCGTAGAGGCGATCTCGACCCGTTTCTAGGCTCTTCGAACAGCAGACCCGTCCTATCGGTCGTTCGCTGAGCCATTCGCTCGAATCAAGCCGATGACGATGCCATCGCAGACGGCCCGCCATGACGCGTCGATGATGTTCTGATGGACGCCGATCGTGCCCCACGAACCTTCAACGTCGCTGTGGCGACACAGGACCCGAACCCGTGCGGCCGTCCCATCGGACGAATCGAGATCTCGCACCCGGTAGTCGGTGAGGTGGATCCGTGCGACGTGGGGGTACGCATCGGCGAGTGCGGCACGTAGTGCAAGGTCGATTGCCGCCACCGGACCGTCGCCTTCGCGGGTTGTCACGATCCGTTCGCCGTCGACGTAGACCTTCACGGTCGCCTCGGCCACCACCTCACCGTCTCGGTGCTCGACGAACACGCGGTACGCCTCGAGACTGAAGAACGGCTGGGTCCATCCCTGGGCTTCGCGGACGAGGAGCTCGAACGACCCGTCTGCGGCCTCGAAGTGATAGCCCTGGTGCTCGAGATCCTTGATACGGTCGACAACGAGCTGCGCTTCGTCGGATGAGAGCTCGAGCCCGGTGTCTTGCGCCTTGGCGAGAATCGTGGACCGTCCTGCGAGTTCGGAGACGACCGTCCGCGTCGTGTTCCCGACTGACGACGGAGGGAGGTGTTCGTAGGCATCGGGCCTGCGGGCCAGCGCCGATGTGTGGAGCCCGGCCTTGTGAGTGAACGCGGAGACGCCGACGTACGGCATGTGATCGTCGAGAGTCAGGTTGATGATCTCGGCAATATGGTGAGAGACGCGCGTGAGGTGGGGAAGCCGATCCTCGGGAATGGACGAATACCCCATCTTGATCGAGACATTCGGGATGACCGAGCAGAGATCGGCGTTCCCGGTCCGTTCACCGTATCCGTTGATACAACCCTGAATCTGGGTGATGCCGGTCGATGCCGCCGTGAGGCTGTTCGCCACTGCGGTTCCCGAGTCATTGTGGAAGTGGCACCCGAGCGCCGCACCCGGGAGCGCTTCGGCAACTTCTCTTATGACGCGTTCCACTTCGTGTGGCAGCGTCCCGCCATTTGTGTCGCAGAGGACCAGGCGCTCGGCTCCGCTGTCGTGAGCCGCCCGCAACGTGGCGAGGGCGAACTCGGGATTCGTCCGGTAGCCGTCGAAGAAGTGTTCGGCATCGAAGAAGACGCGGCGGTCGACCGAGCGAAGATGCTCTACGGAGTCGCCGATCATCGCGATTGCTTCCTGTTGGTCCGTGCGCAGGGCGTGCTCGACGTGGTAGTCCCACGACTTGCCAACGAGGCAGACAACTTCGGTCTCTGCTGCGACCAGCGCTGCGAGCTGTGCATCACCTGCCGCTGACCCTCCCGCTCTGCGTGTCGAACCGAATGCCACGAGTGTTGCGGTCTCGAGATCGAGTTCGGTGCGCGCCCGCTTGAAGAATTCGTCGTCCTTCGGATTCGCTCCAGGCCATCCACCTTCGACGTACGCGACGCCCAGTTCGTCGAGGAGAGTGCTGATGACCAGTTTGTCGCCGGCCGTCAGCGAAATGCCCTCCTGTTGGGTGCCGTCTCGCAGTGTCGTGTCGTAGATCTCGAGGGACTTCATGGTGTTGCTCCGGATAGAGAAAACCCTCCGCTGGACGGAGGGTCGTGGGCGCACACGGTTATGTGTGCGCCTAGGCGATGATGATGGTGGTGGTTGGCTCGTTCATGAAGTGGCGAGTATGGCCGGTTCCCTGCGCCACGTCAACGCCCGCTCGGTCGGGCGATGAGCGATGCATACGCCTCGATGTCGGAGCCGGCGATGCGGCTCGACCACCGCAGGAGTGCTCGCGATGACCGGCGGTTGCCACGTTTCGGCGAATCGGACAGTCGCTGCTCGGACGCTGAACACCTGATCCAGCGTCCCCGATCCAGACCGACGCCGAGATAGGCGGAACCGAGATCCGCCGCATCTTGCTGCGCTCGTCGCTCGCCGGTATCGTTGTGACGTGCAGATCATGCGTTCGTGGTGGTGTCGGAGGAGATAGGGTTTCAGCGCGCTACGAAGGCACCGACGCCGGAGCCCAACGGCCCGGCGTTTCTTCATGAGGAGGATGTGGTGATGGGACAGGCGAAGCAGACGGTGTTCTCCGGGGTTCAGCCCTCGGGAGCGATGCACCTCGGCGGATATCTCGGTGCATTTCGGAACTGGGTCGCGCTTCAGGACGACGATGCCTACAACGTGATCTACTGCATTGTTGACCTGCACGCGATGACTGTTCCCTACGATCCCGTCGAGTTCAATCGCCTTCGCTTGGACACGGCAAAGGTGGTTCTGGCGCTCGGTATCGATCCGGATCGGTCCTTGCTCTACATGCAGAGCCAGGTGCCGCAGCACGCGGAGTTGGCGTGGATACTCAGCACGCTGACTCCGACCGGTGTGTTGAATCGGATGACGCAGCACAAGGACAAGCTCGACAAGGGTATCCCGTCAAACCTGGGCCTGTACTCATACCCGGTGCTGATGGCTGCTGACATCCTGCTGTTCCACGCCGATCTTGTGCCGGTGGGCGAAGACCAGAAGCAGCACCTCGAGATGTCTCGTGATCTTGCTGCTCGGTTCAACAACCGGTTCGAGGAGGTGTTTCCCATCCCGGAGCCGCTGATCCCGCAGACCGCGGCTCGGGTGATGTCGCTTGCGGAACCGGCAACCAAGATGTCGAGCAGCGATCCGAATCCCAAGAACCGGATCAACCTCGACGATTCGCCCGATGTGATCCGGAAGAAGGTCAAATCGGCGGTCACCGACTCGGATCCGACGGTCCGATACGATATCGGGGCCAAACCCGGCATCTCGAATCTGCTCGAGATCATGTCGGCGACCACCGGTCGACCGATTGACGACCTCGCCGGCGAATATGCAGCCGGCGGCTACGGGCGATTCAAGGAGGCCGTAGCCGAAGCGATTGTCGCGGAGCTTGCGCCAATTCGCGCGCGGCTCCAGAACCTCGACGATGCCGAAGTCGCTCGGATTCTCCAGAAGGGTGCGCTCGACGCCCGAACCGGTGCGGAGCGATTCCAACAACAAGTCAGAGACGCAGTCGGGTTGGGCAGGGTCTGAGTCGGGAGCCAAGAGCCAAGACAACGGACCCGAGACTCAGCTACCTAGCTACCTCGTTCGGGCTCGTAGCTGGAAGCTCGTGGCGGTCGACTGACGACCCCCTTCCCCTACTACGCTGCCGAAGGTTGACACTGCTTCTCCAAGGAAGGTCGTTCCCCTGTGGAAATCGAGATCGGCATCGCGAAATCGGGTCGGAGGGCCTACGGGTTCGACGACATAGCCATCGTCCCGTCGAGACGAACGCGAGACCCCGAGGATGTGGATCTGACCTGGGAGATGGACGCCTTCACCTTCGATCTTCCGCTTCTGGCGGCCGCGATGGATTCGGCCGTCAGCCCGGCGACAGCGGTCGAGATCTCGAGGCTCGGCGGCCTGGCGGTCCTCAACCTCGAAGGCCTGTGGACGAAGTACGAGGATCCCGCTCTGATCTACGAGGAGATCTCCGAACTGCCGGACGACGAGGCGACACGGCGAATGCAAGAGATGTACGCGGCGCCGGTTGATCCCAACCTCATCACGGCGCGGGTTCGGGAGATGAAGGATGCCGGGATCATCACGGCGGCGAGCCTGACACCGCAGCATGTCACCCGCTACATCGACCACGCCAAGAAGGGCGGTCTCGACATCCTGGTCGTGCAAGGCACTGTGGTCTCCGCAGAACACGTGTCTTCGAGGACCGAGCCGCTCGATCTCTTTCGGTTCATTCGGGACGTTGAGATGCCGGTCATCGTGGGCGGTGTTGCGTCCTATTCGGGGGCGCTGCACCTCATGCGCACCGGCGCCGTCGCTGTGCTCGTCGGTGTGGGACCAGGGGCGGCCTGCACCACACGGGGAGTGCTCGGTCTCGGCGTTCCCCAGGCAACGGCGATCGCCGACGCAGCCGGGGCGAGAACTCGCTATCTCGAAGAGACGGGCCGGTACGTGCACGTGATCGCCGACGGCGGCATGCGAACCGGTGGGGACATCGCCAAGGCGATCGCGGTTGGAGCGGATGCCGTCATGCTCGGTTCTCCGTTCGCATCGACAGCGGAGGCACCCGGCAGCGGCGTTCACTGGGGGATGGCAACATTCCATCCGACCCTTCCACGGGGGTCTCGGGTGCGAGTCGGGACGCTCGGGACGATCGAGGAACTGCTCCTCGGACCGGCCCACGAGAACGACGGCAAACGCAACCTCTTTGGAGCGCTGCGAACCTCGATGGCAACAACCGGGTACGCCAACGTGAAGGAGTTCCAGAAGGCCGAGGTCATGGTTGCGCCGGCGCTACAGACCGAAGGCAAGCGGCTGCAGCGGTCTCAGGGCGTGGGGATGGGCTGACGTGGTGACCGAGGCTGCGGGGCATGCATCGGACGGTGACTTCGATCGCGTGCTGGTCGTCGACTTCGGAGCCCAGTACGCGCAGCTGATCGCTCGTCGGGTGCGGGAGGCGCACGTCTTCTCGGAAATCGTCCCGCGAGACATCTCGGCAGCGGAGGTCACCGCGCGGGCACCCGTCGGCATCATCCTGTCCGGTGGCCCGGCTTCGGTCTATGAGCCCGGCGCCTACGGGATCGACCAAGGGATCTTCGACTTGGGAATCCCTGTGCTCGGCATCTGCTACGGACACCAGATACTGGCGAATGGGCTCGGCGGAACGGTGGATCGCAACGACGTCGCCGAATACGGACCCGCTGAATTGACGGTGATCGGCGAGTCGGTCCTGTTCGCCGGCCTGGCCGGTGAGCAGCCGGTTTGGATGAGCCATCGCGATTCCGTTGCCCAGGCACCGCCCGGCTTTGTCGTGACGGCGGCGACCGTCGATTCTCCTGTCGCAGCCATGGAAGACACGAAGCGTGGTCTCTTCGGTGTCCAATTCCATCCGGAAGTGGTTCACACTCCCCGGGGTCAGGAGATCCTCAAGCACTTCTTGTACGCGGTGTGTCGGGCTCGTCCAACGTGGACCCATGTTGGGATCATCGAGCAATCGGTATCCGCCATCCGCGAGGAGGTCGGAGACGGCACGGTGATTTGTGGGCTCTCGGGCGGTGTCGACTCGTCGGTCGCGGCAGCGCTCGTCCACAAGGCCATCGGTGACCAGCTTGTGTGTGTCTTCGTCGACCATGGACTTCTCCGCAAATCGGAAGCCGAGCAGGTCGAAGAGACATTCCGCCGGACGTTCAGCATCAATCTCATCCATTTGAAAGTCGAGGATCGATTCCTTGAAGCTCTCGCAGGCGTCACCGATCCCGAAAGGAAGCGGAAGATCATCGGCGAGTCGTTTGTCCGAGTCTTTGAACAGGTGGCGTCTGAGGTATCCGATGCCGCCTATCTCGTCCAGGGCACGTTGTATCCGGACGTGATCGAGTCCGGTACCAGGGATGCCGCCAGAATCAAGAGCCACCACAACGTCGGCGGGCTGCCTGATGACATGACGCTCTCTCTCATCGAGCCGTTGCGCGATCTCTTCAAGGACGAAGTGCGCGCCGTGGGGGAGGAGCTCGGGTTGCCCGAGGAGATCGTCTGGCGCCAGCCCTTCCCCGGGCCCGGTCTTGCGGTTCGGATCATCGGCGAGGTCACCAAGGAACGGCTCGAGATCCTTCGCGACGCCGATGCCATTGTTCTCGAGGAGATCCACAAGGCCGGCCTCTATCGTGATCTCTGGCAAACCTTCGGGGTTCTTCCCGCGATCCGCTCCGTCGGGGTCCAGGGAGACGGCAGAACGTACGCATATCCGCTGATTATCCGTGCGGTTACTTCGGAAGATGCCATGACCGCAGACTGGGCCCGCCTGCCGTACGACGTGCTGGCATCGATCTCCTCACGGGTGATCAATGAGGTCCCGGGTATCAACAGGGTGGCCTACGACATCTCACCGAAACCTCCAGCGACGATCGAGTGGGAGTAGACCCGTTCTGTTCCGCGGGTTGACGGCGTCACATAGGACGGGGAGCACCCTGGGTGCGCGGTGCTGTAGTCCTCAAGGCTCGAAGACCTGGGGTCGATACCTCCACCACAGCATTGCGCGCAGTTTTGAGGTACATCCGTGGGCTGGAGCAACGATCCA
>CBFDAN010000060.1:0-8683 GCA_965602815.1 uncultured bacterium | reverse complement strand
GTCATGCCGCACACATCGGCGGCGTGCTTGTAGTTGGCAACACCGAGGCGATCCGAGACGTTCTGGTGCCGACGTATTCTGCGCTCGCAATCGAATGGAACCCGGCGACCGTCGGCTCGATCAACGACATCATTCCCGGGGTCGACGCTTCGGATGTCATCAACGCGATCGTCAAGGCCATCGAGGAAGACCGCGAGATCGTGCCCATATCGATCGACCCGGTCACCCTCGCCCGTGCCCGCGAACTCGCACCCCTCCACGTCCCGTGACCATCGGCCCTTGCGCGAAGATCGCTCCCGACCGAAACTAGCGACCATGCGAATCGTCATCATCAATGGTCCGAACCTCAATCTCATCGGAACACGCTCACCGGAGATCTACGGCACCACGACCCTCGACGAACTCGACGCCGCCTGTCGCGGCTGGGGAATCGAAGCGGGATGCGAAATCGAAACCTACCAATCGAACCACGAAGGGGACATCATCGATCGGCTCCACGCCGCCCGCGAGGCCGACGGTGTTGTCATCAACCCGGGCGCGTTCACCCACTATTCCTACGCCATTCGGGACGCCATCGACGCCATCGGAATCCCAACGGTCGAGGTTCACATTTCAAACGTGCGTGATCGCGAGTCGTGGCGCCGCGTGTCCGTGGTCTCCGAGGTCTGTTCCACAACCATCTTCGGTCGTGGCATCGTCGGTTATCGAGATGCGATCCGGCACCTTGTCGCGCGCGCGGCGTGGCCGGTCGAGACCGTTACCTACGGTCCCGACGCCGACAATGTTGGCGACCTCCGCATTCCTCGCGGCGACGGCCCATATTCGGTCGCGGTGATGATTCACGGTGGATTCTGGCGAAACACAGCCGCTCGCGATCTCCTCGATCTGGCGGCCGTCGATCTCACCCGCCGGGGTTGGGCGACTTGGAACATCGAGTTTGCGCGCGTCGGATCCGGCGGAGGATTCCGATCTACAACGGCCGACATCGCTCTTGCGATCGGATCCCTGGGCGACTTCGCCGAGGGGCACGATCTGGACCTCAACCACGTCGTGGTGATAGGCCACGGGTCGGGTGGGCACCTCGCACTCCAAGCCGCTGTCGGCATGAGTGAGGTGCCAATTGCCGCGGTCGCGGCGCTGGCCCCCATCGGGGATCTGGACGCGGCCCACCGCGCGGGTGTTGGAGATGGAGCGGTTGAAGCGTTCATGCGCCGCACCCCCGACCAGTCGCCGGAACGTCACGCGGCTGCATCGCCCATCATGAACCTACCGATCGGTGTGCCCCTGCTCATCGTCCATGGTGATGAGGACGACCGCATACCGGCAGCGATCAGCCGAGCATTCGCCGGACGTGCTGCCGACGAGGGCGACACGGTGGTCTACCACGAACTCGAAAACGTCGGCCACGACGCGCTCATCGATCCCACCATGCCGGCATGGGAAAAGGTTGTCGACGAGGTCGATCGACTCAGGTAGTGAAGTCGACCAGGCGGGTCAAACCCTCTTCGAGATCTTCGTCGGCGAGAGCGAACGAGAACCGCGCGTACCCCGGCGCACCAAACGCCTCCCCCGGAACGATCGCGATGTTGATTTCGTCGAGCAGCAACGCGGCGAGATCCATCGTCGTCTCAGCGGTGCGGCCGCCGAAGTCACGACCCAGCAGGCCGCTCATGTTCGGGAAGGCATAGAACGCACCTTCGGGTTCGAGGCACGCCACGCCGGGAACCTCGCCGAGGAGTCGCATCATCGTCCGGCGGCGCCGATCGAACGCCTCACGCATGGTGGCTACGGCGTCGAGTGGTCCCTCCACTGCAGCGAGGGCGGCCCGCTGCGACACGTTGGCGACGTTCGAGGAGATATGGCTCTGCAGCCGGATTGCCGCAGACGAGATCTCCGCCGGTCCCACCAACCAACCGACGCGCCATCCGGTCATGGCGAAGGTCTTTGCAACACCGTTCACAACGATGGTGCGGTCGGCGATCTCCGGGGCCACAACCGGCATCGAGTGGAATACCGCGTCTCCGTACACGAGGTGTTCGTAGATCTCATCGGTGAGCACCCAGATGCCACGTTCGGATGCCCAGCGGCCGATCTCAGCCATCCGCTCTCGGGAGTAGACGGCGCCGGATGGATTCGACGGCGATACGAATATCAGAGCCTTCGTACGATCGGTGGTCGCAGCATTGAGCTGCTCGACCGTGACCTGGAATCCATCAAGATCGCTCGTCGGTACCTCAACCGGCACGCCATCGGCGAGCCGGACGGCCTCGGGGTAGGTAACCCAATACGGCGCGGGGAGGAGCACCTCATCACCGGGGTCGAGAAGCACCTGCAGTGCCAGGTAGACGGCCTGCTTCCCGCCATTGGTGACCACAACCTCAGACGGATCAACCACGTATCCGGACGTCCGAGCCATGGCGGCCGCAACGGCGGCACGGAGCGGCGGGAGACCAGCCGCGGGGCTGTAGCGGTGTGTAGCGGGGTCGTCCACGGCGATGCGAGCCGCATCCACGATGTAGTCGGGTGTCGGGAAGTCCGGCTCGCCGGCACCGAACCCGATGACCGGATGACCGGCAGCGCGCAAAGCGCTTGCCTGGCTCGTGATCGCGAGCGTCGCCGACGCTGCCACGCCGATCGCTCTCTTCGACACGGCTGATCCAGATGAAGCCATAGCACCCTCCTCTCGGGGAAACACGTACGATAGGCACTTGACCCGCAGGCGACGATTCCGGGATCGGTGGGCAATTCGAACGCGATAGATTGCCCCCATGGAACCGTTCGGCGACTACGCGCAGTACGACGCAGTTGGACTGTCACAGCTTGTGGCGAACGGCGACGTCCATCCGGGCGAATTGGTCGAGGCGGCTGCCGAACGCATCACCGCGGTGAACCCAAACGTCAACGCCGTCATCTGGGACCGGATCGAGACCGCCCGCCTGGAGGCCGCGTCCGACGATCAGCGTGGGCCGTTCAGAGGTGTCCCAATCCTGATCAAGGATCTCGTCGTCGAACACGGTGTTCCGGTCACGTTCGGGTCCGTATTCCTGCGCAACTACATCGGAGACACAACGTCCGAGTTCCGTCACCGGATCACTCGCGCAGGCTTCATCGACCTGGGCCGCACCAACACCCCCGAATTCGGCCTTCTCCCCACCACCGAACCAGTTCTCCACGGCCCAACGAGGAATCCCTGGCATCTCGGTCGTTCAGCCGGCGGGTCGAGCGGTGGGGCCGCGGCCGCTGTAGCCGCCGGATTCGTCCCGCTCGCACAGGCGAGCGACGGAGGCGGCTCGATCCGCATCCCTGCTTCGACGACCGGCCTGTTCGGTCTCAAGCCATCTCGCGGGAGGGTCCCGCGACGGCCGGGTGGGTCCGTTGACTACCTCTCGACCGAACATGCGCTGACTCGCACCGTGCGCGACAGCGCCACGTTCCTCGACGCAGTCCACGGTGCCGTTCCCGGCGACCAGTTTCAAGCCGCTCCTCCGAAGGCACCGTTCGCGGAAGCCGCCATCCGCGATCCCGAGCGACTCACCGTCGCGTTCAGCATCAGGGATTTTCGAGGCGACCGGGTGCATCCAGAATGTGAGGCAGCCGTGCTCGGATCCGCCAGGCTCCTCGAGGGTCTTGGGCACAATGTCGTTGAAGCCGATCCCGGCCTCGACGGGACGGCCATGGCCGATGCGTTCATCGAACTGTGGGCGGCGCTTGCGGCGCATGCGTTCAGCCTCGTACTCGAAACGGCGGCCGAACGCATGACCGCCGTGCGCCGTCTACGGCGCTTTGCAGGTGACCGAAAGACGATGCGGATGATCGCTCGACTCGATCAGCGAGAGTCCGGGCTGCCGGCCTTCGAGCCGTTCACGTTCGCTCTTGGCGAGCGATCCGGTCGCCGTTCGCAGGCCGATCTCCAGAACGCCGGGGCCTCGCTCCAAGCCATCGCTCACCAGACCGGCGATTTCCTCTCGAACCACGACGTGTTCCTCACTCCAGTGCTCGGGTCCCTGCCGGCCCCGATCGGAACGTTCGACCAGACACTCCCGTGGAACGAGTTCATCGAGATGATCTACCGGTACGTCGCGTTCACACCCCTCGGCAACTTCGCCGGCCTGCCGGCGATGTCAGTTCCTCTCCACTGGACTCCCGGTGGACTCCCGGTCGGCTCGCACTTCCTCGGGAGGTTCGGCGCCGAAGAGACCCTGCTGTCGCTGGCCGGGCAGCTCGAGCGGGCACAGCCCTGGGCGAACCGACGCCCGCCCGTCCTCATCTGAGGATGCGGATTAGGACAGCAGCGAGCCGTACGAATGGTCATGTGCGGTGGATACACCTAACGAACCGTACGGGTGCTGATCTGGATGTATGGAGCGGGTCCTTCTCCTCTGTCGGGAGAATCGCTCGAGAGGGAGAGTGAGGAGTGGCCGGGGTAGTGAATCCGCAGGAATCAGACGAGCGGGACTGGGCGGGAGGAATTGCGTGCCATGGCGCCGATGTGTCGGCAGTTGACGAGCAGCAGCTCATGACAAACGTGGTGTCCCAGCGCGCCGGCGCTGCCAAAGATGCTTTCTGGCTCGAAGGCAAGGCGACCGTCCGCCGACTCGGACGCTGGAGATTCCCCGTCTTCGTGCTTGAGCAAGACGGGCGCGTCCTGGCGCGCATGGGTCGAACGGGGTGGATCAAGGTCTACTTGGGTCGTGGCCAGCGAGTCGAGCTCGCAGACGGCAGCTGCTGGACGATTCGATCCATCGGAATTGGTGGAACCTTCGCTCCAGTCGTCGTTGATTCGAATGGGCGCAAGGTCACGCTCGCGGGCATGTCCCACGGGACCTACGGCATCAATGGGAGGGACTACTCCTGTCTCCTCGCCCCGGTGGACAAGCCGAGGATTGGTCGCGCCAACAGATGGGTTCTGCGTCGATTCGAAGATGAACTCGGGATCATCACGCGACACCCGCTCTCCGTTGACGCGTCACTCCCAGTACATCTTGGCGCCGTGCTCATGTCATTTGTGCTCGTACGTTATGGCCTTCCCGAGGAGTCGACACCGCGTATCCCAGCGTTCCGCTGGGGTCAGAAGTAGCGCAACGCCAACACCAACACACGTTCCAGTGCCCTTGCCCGGGCCGGGCAAGAGACGGCGGCCGTCTCGTGCTTCATGCTCCGCGCAAGCTGTGCACACAAAGTGCCGCAGCTTGTGGCGCGACGATCGCTCGAATCAACACATCATTCTGCGCGGGGCCGACACGAAACCGCCTACGCTCTGACGACGCGACAAAGGGGTGCTGGTGGCTGAACAAGAGCAGCTCCTCCGGGATGCGCACGCGGTCTTCTTGCCCGCGATCGATGAAATGTCGATTCCGGGCCACATCGCCGACCATCTGGCTGCCGGGGGCACCTCCGTCCTCCTCGGTGAGTCCCGGGAGGAGTATGTCGCCCGAAGCATGTCACCCGAGCGGCGGTCGCGTGAATCCGCAGAGTGGCTCATCGCGATGACCAGCGAGATTCGACGCCTCGCCGGTGGCCAGGCATTGGTGGCGGTCGATCAGGAGCTTGGCGGGATACAGCGGCTCCACGATCTCGTGACTGTCCTGCCATCGTCAGTCGAGGCCGTCGCAGCCGACGCGTGGAGCATCAGAACCGCGGCGGTGCGTTTGGCCGAGGAATGCTCCGAGCTCGGCGTGAATGTCGTGTTGTCGCCCATCGTTGATGTTGTGACCGGGCCGAATCCGTGGCTTTCGGCTCGGACCATCTCGTCGGATGTGAGCATCGTCAGCCGGGTGGCCGCAGCGTTCGTTCACGGTCTTCAATCGTCAGGACGGCTGGCTGCCACAGCGAAACACTTCCCCGGCCATCCGCACGTCGCTCTGGACCCGGCGGCGTATGAGACATCCGTGGCGGAGGCGACACACAGCGAGCTCGAACCAAGTCTCGACGTATTCCGTGCCGTCATCGATGCCGGAGTCCGGGTTGTCATGATCGGGCCGACGCTCGTCCCAGCCTTCGATCCGACCCGTGCAACCTCCCGTTCCGCCACAACCGTTCACTTCCTGAGGACCGCTCTCGGATTCGGCGGTGTGATTCTCAGCGACGATCTCGATGCACCGGGAACACTGAGGGGAAGCTCACTCGAGGACGCTGCAATCGAAGCGTTGGTCGCCGGTGTTGATTGGCTGCTCGTTCCCGGCACGCAGGAACTCTCAGGTCTCGTTGAGGCGGTCGCGCAATCCGTCACCATGGAACACCTCTCTTCGGCCCGCCTTCGCGAAGCTGCTCGCGCTGTCAGAACGCTGGCGGGCGACATCGGATAGGCAACCGGTCCGCGACCGAGTTTGCAGGCGCAACGGACCGCACGGGTAATCACCCGGTCTGAGCACAACACCTTCCTCTAGCCTCATGTGCACGACTTGGGCCACCCAAGGACACACCACGAAGAGAGGATGCTGGACACTATGGCTACTGATCAGACCGCCGCGCGAAAGTTCGGGGTCGATTCGATGGTCGGTCAGCTCCGGCACGTGGCCATGCGCCGGCCGGGTGCGATCCTCACCGCAGACTCGAACGAGTGGAACTACGCCAAACCCATCGACGCCGACGCTCTCGTTGCCCAATATGAGGCGTTCACCGATCTCGTCGAATCAAGCGGAACCGAGGTCCACTGGCTACCCGAAGACGAACTTGACGGTCTTGCCGACTCAGTGTTCACGTACGATCCCTCTTTTGTGATCCCGGCCGGAGCGATCATCCTTCGACCCGGAAAACGCGCTCGGCGACCAGAAGCGGAGCTTCACCGCACCTTCTACGAAGGATTGATGCAGATCGTTGGGACCATCGAGACACCCGGCATCATCGAAGGCGGCGACTGCTGCTGGCTCGACGCGACGACGCTGGCTGTCGGCCGCGGTTTCCGAACCAACCAAGCGGGAATCGACCAGCTGGCGACGATCGTTGATCCATATGGGATCAACATCGAGCCCTACGACATGCCATACGGGAACGGCCCCGACGCCTGTCTCCATCTCCTCTCCGTGGTCAACCCACTTGACGACGACCTTGCCCTTATCCACGCACCACTCCTCCCGACGGCGCTCTATGAGCGCATGATCGAGATGGGGTACACGTTGATCGATGTACCTGCCGACGAATACAAGGCGAGCGCAGGACTCAGCCTCAACGTCCTCGCTCTCAGCCCACGGCAATGCCTCGCGATCGACGGCTACTCGCAGACCGTCGACCTCATGCGAGCAGCGGGATGCGAGGTCATCGTGTTTCCAGCGGAAGAACTCTGCCTTCCGTGTGAGGGCGGCCCAACCTGCCTCACCCGTCCATTGCAGAGATCAACAACCTGACCTTCGAACCCTTCACGGTGGCAAGGGCCCATGAACGTGAGTATCGCGGTCGGTCGGGTTTGCTCTTGCCTGTTCGCGGTCGCTTCCGGATGATCACGTCCAGCCGCGCGCGATAGCGTTGGTCTGTGATCGGCTGACTCCACCCACCCACCATCGGCTGTTGGAGACGATGCCGGCAGGCGCGGCTACTCGGCGGTGCCCCGGGCGCCGAATTCGCGATCGAGGAACAGCATGGCCTGCGGACCACCTTCGGCCAGCGCCAGGTCGTCGAGGATCTGCGAGAACGTTGCCTCTTCCTCGATCTGCTCGGTGACGAACCAATCTAGGAGAGGAACCGATGCGAAATCCCGGTCCTCGGTTGCCTGGGCGTAGAGGTTGTTGATGGCCGCCGAGACTTCCCGCTCTTGCGCCAACGCGGCCTTGAAGACGGAAGCAACCGAGTCGAATTCGGCCGGGGGTGCTTCGAGTGCACCCAAGACCACCCGGCCGCCCCGATCCAGGACGAACTGGTAGAACTTCACGGCGTGGGTGGTCTCTTCAGCCGACTGGGCTTGCATCCAGGTCGACATCCCGGAGAACCCTGCGGATTCAAGCCAGGCCCCCATCGCGAGGTAGTTGTGGGCGGCCTGGAGTTCCATCGTGATCTGGTCGTTGAACGCGGCGTTCATAGTGTCGCTGATCTGCATTCGGTCTCCCTTCGCTGGAATGTGGATGGTACTCGGCTCGTCGATAGGCTGGCCGGCGATGACGACGTTCACGATCGCGTTCACGGCTGCGTTTGCCGCAGCACTCGTGTGGGCGGAAGTCAGAGAGTCGCCCTCGTCGCGCCTCCTCAAGATGACGGCGTCGACGGGGTTCATCGCGATCGCTCTGTCGGTTGGAGGATTGTCGAACACCTACGGCCGCATCGTCCTCGTGGCGCTTGTCTTCTCCTGGGCCGGCGACTTGCTTCTCACGTACACGTCGCGGCCGGCATTTCTCGGAGGCCTCGTCACGTTCCTCCTCGGTCACGTCACCTACTCGATTGCGTTCGGAGTAGTCGGTTTGAACGCGGCGGCCGCTGCCGTCGCAACGATCGCGATGATCATCATCGGATTCTTCGCCTGGCGCTGGCTCGGTACGCATGTCGGGGACATGATCGGTCCGGTTGCTGCATACCTCGTGGCGATCACCGTGATGGTCGTAACGGCGGTCGCCGCATTCGGAGCAGGAGCCACCACCCTGATTCCGATCGGTGCCATTCTGTTCTACGCGTCCGACATTGCGGTCGCTAGGAACCGGTTCGTCGCTCCCGGGGTCGTGAATCGCATGTGGGGCCTGCCGCTCTACTACCTCGCCCA